>JARRNE010000286.1:0-6468 GCA_037385305.1 Chromatiaceae bacterium
TGCATTCCCCGATAGAGGTTTTCGCCCATGAGGTTGAACTACTATCCCGACACCGACTCGCTCTACATCGACCTGTCGGAGCAGCCCAGTGTTGATAGCCTGCAAATCTCCGAGGGGGTGGTACTCGACTACG
Organism: Chromatiaceae bacterium; assembly: GCA_037385305.1. GTDB lineage: Bacteria > Pseudomonadota > Gammaproteobacteria > Chromatiales > Chromatiaceae > JARRNE01. The sequence continues at coordinate 134 of JARRNE010000286.1, forward strand.
ATGCGGCTGGCAACCTGACAGGCATCGACATTGACAACGCGAGCACGAAATCCGGCATGCTCCCGCAGGACGGGATCTTTCACCCCGTCTCGAACGTTTGTTTGGTGGCTTCGGACCGCGTGGGCCAAGCCTTCCAAACTAAGCGAGTGCCCCTGTTCTTGGCGGGACGGTCGGTCTGAAGCTCCGCGGCCCCGAACGCTCCGCAGGACCCAGGATCTGTGGAGGGGACGGGGAGTAGCGCTACATTCGAGGCGACGGCCGCCCAGCACAGACGTCAAACGAGCAGCCAACCCGGACCGATCCCCGCTATAATCGCGCACCCGTTGGCCCCCTCTCGCCCTGATCCATGGACTATCTCCTGCTCCTGAAGGCCCTGATCCTCGGCATCGTCGAGGGTCTTACGGAATTCCTTCCGGTCTCCAGCACCGGGCACCTGATCATCACGGGAGATTTGCTGAGCTTCAACGACGCGCGGGCGAAGGTCTTCGAGATCGCCATCCAGCTGGCCGCCATCCTGGCGGTGGTGTGGGAGTACCGCGCGAAGATCATCGAGGTCGTGGTCGGCCTGCCCTCGCAGCGCGGGGCACAGCGCTTCGCCCTGAATCTCATCGTCGCCTTCATCCCTGCCGCGGTGCTGGGGCTCCTCTTTGCTTCGGCAATACAGAGGTACCTCTTCAACCCGATCACCGTGGCCACCGCCTTCATGGTGGGCGGTCTGCTGATCCTATGGGCGGAGCGGCGCAAACACAGGGTGCGAGTGCTCAGCGTGGACGATCTCAGCTGGCGGGACGCCCTGGCGGTAGGCTGCGCTCAGGCTCTGGCGCTGATCCCGGGGACATCCCGGTCGGGCGCTACGATCATCGGGGGCCTCTTCTTCGGACTGGAGAGACGCACGGCAACCGAGTTCTCCTTCTTCCTCGCCATCCCGACCATGTTCGCCGCCACCTTCTACGACGTGTACAAGAATCGGGCGCTGCTGCACATGCATGACTTACCCTTGTTTGCAGTCGGGGGACTCGCCTCCTTCGTCGCCGCCTTTCTCGCGGTCCGGGGGCTGCTGCGCTACATCAGCCATCACGACTTCACCATCTTTGCCTGGTACCGCCTTGCGTTCGGCATCGTCGTCCTGGGAACCGCATACACGGGTGTCGTCAACTGGTCGCATCCCGCGTGATCTAGGACTCCGCCTCCTTTGCCGCCCCCGCATGGCCCTTCGGCTGCTCGGGGGGTCAGTCCCGGAGTCGCGCAGCGGCTTGCGCTCGCAGCCCCCGCCCATCTATCGCTAGACCCGCGACCCCGGCGCTGATGGTAGTCCGCACCGTGCCGCCCGTAGCCTGGGCTCAGCATAGCTCAACGCTCTGTCTCGCCATTCGGCTGCAGCGATACATATCGGCCGTTCAGTTCTGCGAAGATATGCAGCAGATCCTCCCGCAAGGGCAGCGCCGTTAAGGAAGTACCCAACGGTCCCGCTTACGGGCGCTTTGGCCTTGCAACGCATTGATTGTGGTGCATAGGTTTGACCAAGATCCCAATACGTCGGTGCGTTCTTAAGCAGAGAGAGTAGGCATGGCTCCTCGCAATTACCCGGTACGACCCGGCAACTGGAACCGCGGCGGCGCCGCGGTCCTACCGGACGGCATCAACTTCTGCGTCTTCACCCGACATGCGACCCGGGTGGAGCTGCTCCTCTTCGAGAACGAGGACAGCACGAATCCCTTTCAGGTGATTCGGCTCGACCCCAAGACCAACCGGACATTCTTCTTTTGGCATGTGCCGGTGGAAGGGCTGCCGGACCGGGCCTACTACTGCTGGCGGGCCGACGGGCCACGCGACACGGAGCACACCGGCTGTCGCTACGACCCCCAGAAGGCCCTGCCCGACCCCTGGTGCACCACGGTAAGCGATCGCCTATGGGACCGCCGGGCAGCGACGACCCCCGGAGACAACACCGCGAGGGCAATGCGCTCGCTCGTTGTGCGTGATACCTACGACTGGGAAGGCGACTCGCCCCTCTATATCATCGACAAGATCCCGTACCTGAAGGATCTCGGCATCACCCATGTCGAGCTGCTGCCCGTGATGGCCTTCGACGCTCAGGACGTGCCGCCCAAAACGGCCGCTTTGGGGCTCGAGAACTACTGGGGCTACAGCACCCACAGCTTCTACGCCCCCCATCCGGGCTACAGCGTCAGCCCGGTCCGGGCGCGGGACGAGCTCCGTGACATGGTCAAGGCGCTCCATCGGGCGGACATCGGGGTGATCCTCGACGTGGTCTTCAACCACACTGCGGAAGGAGACGAGCTGGGTCCCACCATCAGCTTCAAGGGGCTCGGCAACGAGATCTTCTACCACCTGGACCCCGCGGACCGTCGTCTTTATCGAGACTTCACCGGTTGCGGCAACACGGTGAACTGCAACCACCCGATGGTCACCCGTTTCCTGGTGGACTGCCTTCACTACTGGGTGCAGGAGATGCACGTGGACGGCTTCCGGTTCGACCTCGCCAGCGCCCTTGGCCGCGGGGAGGACGGCAACCCCCAGTATCACGCCCCCCTCTTGTGGACGACCGAGCTCTCCCCCGACCTCGGCCGCACCCACATCATCGCCGAGGCCTGGGACGCGGCGGGTCTCTACCAGGTGGGCGACTTTCCGGGTCTGCGCTGGGCGGAATGGAACGGCCGCTACCGGGACGTGATCCGCGGCTTCGTCCGCGGGGATAAAGGCCTTGTTCCCGAGGTGGCGACCCGGGTGGCGGGCAGCAGCGACCTCTATGAGTCCGCCGGACGCCTCCCCATCAACTCCGTCAACTTCATCACCTGCCACGACGGGTTCACCCTCAACGACCTGGTGACTTACGAGAAAAAGCACAACGAGGCCAACGGGGAGGGGAACCGGGACGGGCTCGACGACAACATCAGCGCCAACTACGGCGTCGAGGGGGAAACGGATGACTCCGGTATACGCCTCCTGCGGCAGCGTCAGGCGATGAACTTCATGGCCATCCTCATGCTGAGCCAGGGTGTGCCCATGCTGCTGTTCGGCGACGAGGTCCTGCGTACCCAGCGGGGAAACAACAACGCTTACTGCCAGAACAACGAGACAAGCTGGCTCGACTGGGGGCTGACCGAGCGCAACCGGGAGATGCTGGCATTCACCCGGGGCATGGTCGCCTACCGCAAGCGACACCCGACGCTAGGCCGGGAGCGCTTCCTGAGCGGTGAGCCGGCCCCGGGTCAGACCCTGCCGGACGTGGCCTGGCACGGCACCGCCCTCGACGCGCCTCCCTGGGATGACCCGGAGTGCAGGCTCCTGGCCTTCACCTTGGCCGGGTGCACCCCGGCGGAGCCCCCCCTGCACGTGATCCTCAACATGTCGCCAGAGACGCGGGAGTTCGCCCTCCCGGTCCTGCCGGGACGACGCTGGCGACTCGCAGTGGACACCTCGGCCGAGCCGCCGATCTTTGACTTGAACGCTCAGCCGGAAGTCCACGACAACCGTTACCGGGCCCGGGCCCGCAGCGTGGTCGTGTTGGAGAGTCACACCAGCTAACGATCCGGGGGTCGGAATTGGAGCCTTGGGCATCTCCTGTCGGAACCTGGCCCAAGAAATGCCCACAAACCGAACGAGCAGTATCCCGCCGGTGCATTGGAGGTGCCAGCGCATATCCCTAGGCGGGCACACCCGGATACTGCTCGAACCATAACCTTAAGGAGGACAAGGGATGCAGATTGGAATGATCGGACTCGGCCGAATGGGCGCCAACATGGTGCGTCGGCTCATGCGGGCGGGACAAGACTGCGTGGTTTACGACCGCGACCAGGAGGCAGTGGCCGCCCTTGAAAAGGAAGGCGCAACGGGAGCCGGCGGCGCGGCCGAGCTGGCCGACAAGCTCCGCAAGCCGCGGGCGGTGTGGATGATGGTACCAGCGGCCGTGGTGGATCGAGTCGTCGAGGATCTGGTTCCTCACCTGGAGGCGGGCGATATCCTGATCGACGGGGGCAACTCCTATTACCGGGACGATATGCGCCATGCAAGAAGGCTGGCAGACGCCGGGATCCACGTCGTCGACGTGGGCACCAGCGGGGGCGTCTACGGTCTGAAACGCGGCTACTGCCTGATGATCGGCGGCGAGTCCGACCCCGTGAGCCGCCTGGATCCGATCTTTGCCGCCCTCGCCCCCGGTGTGGGTGACATCGACCGCACGGCGGGGCGCAGCGGCGATTATTCCAGCACGGAGCAGGGCTACCTCCACTGCGGGCCGAGTGGCGCCGGCCACTTCGTGAAGATGGTTCACAATGGGGTCGAGTACGCCTTGATGGCCGCCTACGCGGAGGGTCTCAATATCCTGCGGCACGCCGGCATCGGCCGGGAGGATCGGGAGGTCGACGCGGAGACCGCCCCCCTCGCCAACCCGGACGACTACCATTACGAGATCGACGTCGCCCAGGTGGCGGAGGTGTGGCGGCGCGGAAGCGTGATCGCATCCTGGCTCCTGGACCTGACCGCGAATGCCCTCCATGAGAGTCCGGAGCTCGCGCAGTTCGGCGGGCGGGTCTCCGACTCCGGCGAGGGCCGCTGGACCGCCATCGCCGCGATCGAGACCGGCTCCCCCGCTCCCGTGCTGACCGCCGCCCTGTTTGAGCGCTTCAGCTCGCGCGGGGAGGCGGACTTCGCCAACCGCCTCCTCTCGGCCATGCGCTATGAGTTCGGCGGACATCACGAGAAGCCAGAATAGGAGACGACGGGTGTCCCTGAATCAAAGCCAAGCCGACAAGGGGCCTGCTGCCCCTCCCTGCGTCATGGTCATCTTCGGCGCGGGTGGGGACCTTACCCGGCGCAAGCTCATCCCTTCCCTGTTCCACCTGGCCAACGACGGGCTGCTGCCGGACAACTTCGCCGTGGTGGGAGTGGACCGATTGGAGCTGGGGCCGGACGCCTTCCGCGACAGGCTCTCGGAGCAGATCGAAGAGAACGTCGGACCGAATTTCTCCCAGTCGGTCTGGGACAGCCTGGTGCAGCGCATCCACTACATGCACGGCGACTTCAAGGACCGGAGGACCTATGGCCTGCTGTGCGATCTGCTCCAGACCGTGGAGGAGGACCACGGCACCCGCGGCAATTGTCTGTATTACCTCGCGGTGCCGCCCAGCCTGTTCGGCGAGATCACGCGGCAGCTCGGCAGCGCCAATCTGACTGAGGAAACACCGGACAAGTGGCGACGGGTCATCATCGAGAAGCCGTTCGGCAGGGACCTGGAGTCGGCGAAGGCCCTGAACCGGGAGATGCACGAGAACCTGGAGGAGGATCAGATCTACCGCATCGACCACTACCTGGGCAAGGAGACGGTGCAGAACATCATGGTGTTCCGCTTCGCCAACGGCTTCATCGAGCCCATGTGGAACCGACAGTATGTCGACCACGTGCAGATCACCGTGGCGGAGTCGGTTGGCGTAGAGCACCGTGGCGCTTACTACGAGGAGGCCGGCGCGCTGCGGGACATGATCCCGAACCACGTGCTGGTGCTGCTCGGGTTCGTGAGCATGGAGCCGCCGAACTCCTTCGAGGCATATGCGGTACGCGACGAGGTCAACAAGGTGCTGGCGGCCGTGCAGCCCTTAGCCCCCGAGGAGGTACTGACCCACGCGGTGCGCGGCCAGTACGGCGCGGGAGCGATGCCGAGCGGCGAGGAGGTGGCGCCCTATCGGGCCTCCCCCGCAGTCGCGCCCGACTCGCGTACCGAGACCTATGCCGCACTCAAGCTCACGCTGGACAACTGGCGATGGGCCGGCGTGCCCTTCTACCTGCGCACCGGCAAGCGGCTGCCCGCCCAGTACACGGAGATCGCCATCCAGTTCAAGCGGGCGCCCTTCATGATGTTCAAGGACACGCCGGTGGAGTCCGTCTCCCCCGACACCCTGGTCATCCGGATCCAGCCCAACGATGGCATCCAGCTCAGCTTCGCCGCCAAGATCCCTGGACCGACCATGCGGGTGGGCACCGTGAACATGGACTTCTGCTACGTGGACTACTTCGGCAACGAGCCGAGCACCGGCTACGAGACCCTCATCTACGACTGCATGAACGGAGATGCAACCCTGTACAAGCATGCAGACACCGTCGAGAAAGGCTGGGAGATCGTGCAATCCGTGATGGACGTATGGGCCGCGCTGCCGCCGCGGGACTTCCCCAACTATGCCGCCGGGACCTGGGGGCCCCAGGCGGCAGGGAAGCTCCTGAGGAATGATGGCCGCATGTGGCGACGGATCGAGACGCGCCAGACCTGACTGCCGCAATCGCCGGCAAGCGTAACGGCCTCCGACCCGCCCCACCCAAGG
>JARRNE010000287.1:0-9202 GCA_037385305.1 Chromatiaceae bacterium
CGTCTGCGACCAGCAGCTGCCTAAGCCAATAACCATTCCCGTCGCTCTCTTCTCGAGGCGGCGCGGCCGGATGATTCAATTCCCCTGACCTGTGTCACCTGATGGTTCTTATCCGCTCGGGCCCCGGAGGGGACGTGGCGCTATGCTCTTGGATATCGATTCGGAGTGGGCCGACGGACCGACCGTCGGGGAGCAGCGGTGCGGTATCTGGCTAGAGAGCTCCGCGAGCAGCTGGAGCAGAATTTCGGCGAGCGCGTAACCTTCGACGACACCGAGCGCGTGCTCTACGGGCACGACATCGCCTCGATGCCGAGCCTGGTCAAGCCCCTCATCGGAGACACCACCCCCCACGCGGTGGTCCAGCCTCGCAGCGAGGACGAGATCCTCACCCTGGTGCGCTGGGCCCGGGAGCAGGGCATCAGGCTCGTGGTCCGGGGAAAGGCCACCTCGGGCTACGGCGGGGTCCTGCCGGTCAAGGGCGGTGTGGTCGTGGACCTCTGGCACATGAAATCGGTGCTCGCGGTAGGCGAGGACACCGTGACCGTGGAGCCGGGAATCAGCTGGGAGCAGCTCGACGGCGAGCTGCTCGGGCACGGCCGGACCCTGCGGCTGTATCCCACCAGCTCTCCATCCTCCACCGTGGGCGGCTGGCTGGCTCAGGGCGGAGCCGGCATCGGTAGCTACCAGTTCGGCTACTTTCCGGAGAATGTGGTCTCGGCCCGCGTCGTGGCGCCCGATGGCGAGGTGCGCAGTCTGTCCGGGGACGACCTGGACCTCGTCGCCGACGCCGAGGGCATCACCGGCATCATCACCCGAGTCGAGCTGCGCACCCAGGCGGCGGATGCGATCCGCGTGAAGGCCTTCGGCACGGCGGACCCGCGGGGCCTGCAGTCGTTCATCCGGGAGCTCGACGCGTCCAGCGCCCCGATCTGGTCCGTCCAGTATGTCAATCCGACCATGGCGGAGATGAAGAACCGGGCGCCGCCGGCGGAGCACTTCGGCGAGCCCGCCGAGCCGCGGGTGGTCCTGCCGGAGAGCTACATCCTCCTGGTGGTCTACCGCGAGCAGGATGCCGACGCCGTCGCGGAAGCCCTCTCGGGCGTGTCGGCCCGCACGGCCATGGACGCCCTCCCCGAGGAGATCGCGAAGCGCGCATGGGAGCACCGATTCAAGATCATGCAGTTCAAGCGTCTAGGTCCCTCGATCGTCCCCGCCGAGGTGATCGTACCCTTGGATCGGTTCGCCGAGTTTCTGGAGAAGCTCGGCAAGCAGCTCAGACAGCCCGTGCTCATGGAGGGTGTCGTCATCGCCCGCGGGCGAGGCGGCAAGCCGGAGGTGGTGGTCCTAGGGTTCGTCCCTGCCGACCAGCGGCGCTTCGCGTTCAACATCGCCTTCGGCATCACCCTCGCGGTGACCGCTGTGGCCGAGTCGGTGGGTGGGCGTGCCTACGCCACGGGCCTTTACTTCAGCTCCAGGGCGGACCAGGTTCTGGGAGAGGCCCGGGTGCGGAAGCTCCGCGAGCTCAAGCGGTCGGTCGACCCTAAGCGGAGGTTCAATCCCGGCAAGGTCATCGACAGGGCCCCGATCGCGCGGCTGATCGGCCTGGCCGCTCCGTTCACGCCACTGATCCGCATCATCGCCAACCGCCTGGAGACGCGCATCGGCGAGCGCTTCGACCATGAGCGCAACCCGACTGGAACCGGCACCCGTCTCGGAGAGGACAGCGTGCGGGGCATCCCGGCCGATGTGGCCTGGTACGCCTACGCCTGCTCCCAGTGCGGCTACTGCGTCAACGAGTGCGACCAGTTCTACGGCCGGGGCTGGGAGAGCCAGTCGCCCCGGGGCAAGTGGTTCTGGCTGCGCGAGTACATGGAGGGCCGGGCGGACTGGAGCAAGAAGATGGTCGACAGCTTCCTCATCTGTACGACCTGTGAGCTCTGCAACCGCCGCTGCTCCTCGGCCCTGCCCATCGAGCCTTCCTGGATGAAGCTGCGCGGCTCACTGGTGCACGAGCAGGGCAGGCCGACCTTTCCGCCGTTCGAGATGATGGCCGCCTCGCTGGAGGCCCAGGGCGACATATGGGCGGGCTACCGCTCGGACCGGGACGACTGGTTCCCGAAGGATCTCCGCGAGCGCCACGGCCAGGGGAAGCGCGCCAAGGCGGTCTACTTTGCCGGCTGCACAGCCAGCTACGTGGAGCACGACATCGGCATCGCCAGCGTGCGCCTGCTCGATGAGGCCGGTGTGGACTTCGCCTACCTGGGCCAGGCCGAGCAGTGCTGCGGCACCCCCATGCTGTGCTCGGGCAAGTGGGACCTGTTCGAGCGGATCATGCGCGAGAACATAGAAGCGGTGAAGGCGGCCGGCGCGGACACGGTGATCAGCTCCTGTCCGGCCTGCGACCTGATGTGGCGGACCTATTATCCCAGGTGGGCCGAGGGCCTGGGCATCGCCTACGGGATCCGGGCCAGGCACTACACCGAGGTCGTGGCCGAGCGCCTCGACTCGGGCAAGCTCAGCTTTCCCGACCGCTCAGACGGCAATAGCGCCCGGGTCACCTGGCACGACTCCTGCCACATGGGGCGGGCGTCCGGCATCTACGAGCCACCGCGGACCCTGATCAAGGCCCTGCCCGGCGTGCAGTTGGTGGAGATGGCACACAACCGGGAGGATGCTCACTGCTGCGGATCGGTGCTGAGCCTGATCGGCGAGCCCCGGGTGGCGGCCGACCTGGGAAGGATCCGTCTGGACGAGGCTACCGAGGCCGGTGCCGAGAAGGTCTTGGCCGCCTGTCCCTGCTGCGAGTTTCAGTTCCGGGTCGCTGCGGGGAAGAAGGACGTCAAGCTGGAGATCCAGGACCTGGCCCATCTGGCCGCTGCGCGGCTCGGCTATGAGCTCCCGGACCCCCATCCCGAGGTGCGCCGTCAGTGGGCGGTGTTCGAGGGAATGATCGACCTGATGACCCCCGAGGGGTTCGCCGGGCTGATGAAGGACATGCTTCCGGAGATGGTCGAGGCCATGCCCTGGGGCATGGGCCGGATGATGCGGGCCATGGCCCGGGTCCCCGGCGGGCTGGAGACCATGCGGCCCCTGTTTCCCGTGCTCTTTCCGCGCCTGCTCCCGATGATGATGCCGGCACTGATGCCCAGCCTCCTGAAGCGGGTGCAGGAGCGGATCCCCATGCCGGACTGCATGGCGGAGCAGATGCCCGACCTGATGCCCAGGGTGATGGAAAACCTGATGCCGCACATGATCCGGGACGTCGTGCCCCTGGTGGCCGAGCCTCTGATCGACCACATGCACGCCCGGGCGGGACGGGCTGCCTGAGGCAAGGCGGCGTTCAGGTACTCGGTGAGCCGCGGCCCTTCTGCAGGCAGGGGCGCAGACGGTCAGCGCCGAGATGCGGACCCGCTTCGGACCTATTGATGCCGTCAACACGCGCAGGGGCTCACTCGGTAGCTTACGAAGCACCCACCGGTACGGCTATCCGAAGACGCAGAGCAAGGCGAAGCAGCGAATCGCGGGCTGCGGCGAGGTGGGCCATTGGGAAATCCAGCCCATGGGGCAGGATGGACGGCGTGTTCGAGCGGGCCGGCTACCCCCTCCGATCGTCTACGCCTTGACCGAGGGCGACAGCTGTCCCGCATGTCCCGACGAGGGCGAACAGGCGTCGGCGCCTGCCACCTTCGACAGGGCCGAGATCTTCAAGCAGTCTCGACCCTCCCTCGCTCGCATTAGGGCGCCCGCCTAGTCATCGTAGGTACCGGTCGCGGCTTGGGGGTCGGGCAGGATAGGATGGGTGGCGAGATAACGGGCCAGCTGCCGGATGTCGATCTCCTCGACCTCGTAGGATTCGAGGGTTTGAGCGAGCCACAGTGATCTGCTGCCGTTGATGGGCGACACGTTCGAGGCTTGGGTGTCGTGCTGGCGACTCATGGTTGTTGCTCCCGGAGGTTGTTGCTCGGTCATTCCTGATCAATGGCCAGCACGCAGCATGCCAACGTAAGCCAACCTATGATAAACAGAGCGTTACGAGCGCATTGAGCGGAGAGCCCCTCTGGAAACCGTTCCCACTCGGCGCCAGCACGGACAGAACTGTCGCGTCGCGTCATAAGTTGACCGGGCGACGCGCGCCCGCGGCGGCCGGGATCGAACCGAAGGGACTCGTGCCCAACCGCTCAGTGCGTCTTCTGCCCCTTTTGGAGCTGCACCAGCTCCCTGAGCAGGGCTTCGATGTTCGCCAGATGGGTCTCGACGGCCTGGACATGGCCCTGCATCATCGCCCAGCGCTCCTGCATCAGCCGACGGTTCCCCCTGCCCCAGCCAGGCCCCATCTGGCCCCGTCCGGGTCCCATCCAGTGCGGCCGCCACGTTCAGGGCGTCGACCGACAGGACCGCGGCAATGGCGGCGCCGAGCAGGAACGGGGGCGTCTTCGTGACAAATCCTCCTCTCAGGTTGGATCGCGGGAAACAAAGCACTGCCCGCATCGGCAGAGCGGGCAACGCAAGTGTAGACCCTCGGACCCGGCTCGGGCGACCGGTTTCCGGACGAATCGGTGCTCCTGTACCGCAGGTCGCGACCCGCCCCTGTCCAATTTCTGGTCGGAGCCCCAACCTTCCCCGCCCCGTCAGGGGGTTGGACCTGGCTCTCACAAACTATCCACAGAGGTACTCACACCGGTTGGGGAAAACCGTCCTCCGGGAGCATCGCCCGGAGCCGTTGCCGCAGGTTAGTCAAGCGCTTCACGGACCCCACCCGCTTCACCGCCATGGCCAGCGCCCGAGTCTCGCCGATAATCACGACCAGCCTCCTGCCCCGGGTCACCGCGGTATAGAGCAGGTTGCGCTCCAGCAGGGTGTAATGCTGGGTGGCAATGGGAATGACCACCGCGGGGTACTCCGACCCCTGGCTCTTGTGAACCGTCACGGCATAGGCCAGGGAGATCTCGTCCAGGTCCCCGAGGTCATACTCTACCGGACGGCCGTCATACTCGACGCGGACGACCCCCTCCGCCTCGTCGATCGCGGCGATGCGCCCTATGTCCCCGTTGAATACATCCTTGTCGTAGTTATTCAGCGTCTGCATCACCTTGTCCCCGGGGGCGTAGGTCCAGCCAAAGCGGCTGACGCGGGGCTCTGCATCCGGGTTGAGGCGCTGTTGCAGCTCCACGTTCAGCGCGCGTGCCCCCAGACCGCCCCGGTTCATCGGCGTGAGCACCTGGATATCGTCAAGCGGGTCCAGACCGAATCGCCGAGGCATGCGCTCGGCGACGACCGTCAGGAGCTTGTGCTGGATCGCTTCCGGCGAGTCGGCAGGGATGAAGAAGAAGTCGCTGTCCCCCTCCTGCTCTTCGGATGTCTGGGGCAGCTGCCCCCGGTTGATGCGATGGGCGTTGACGATGATGCGAGAGGTCGCTGCCTGCCGGAAGATGTCGGTCAGTCGCGCAGTGCCCACCACGCCCGAGCCGATCAGGTCGGATAGCACCGCCCCGGCACCCACCGACGGCAGCTGATCCGGGTCTCCGACCATGAGCAGCCCCGCCTCATCCGGCACCGCCCGCAGGAGCTGGTTCATGAGGACGATGTCCACCATGGACATCTCGTCCGCGACGATCAGCTCCGCGTCCAGGGGAAAGCCCTGGTCCCGCTTGAACCCCATGATTTTAGGATCGAATTCGAGCAGCCGGTGGATCGTCTTGGCCTCCGCCCCGGCCGATTCCGCAAGCCGCTTGGCTGCGCGGCCTGTCGGCGCACATAGGAGCACCTTGACCCCTTTGGCCCGCAGTATCCGCAGGATGCTGTTGACCACGGTGGTCTTGCCGACCCCCGGCCCGCCGGTGATCAGGGTCACCTTGCCGTTGACGGCCCGGGCGACCGCCACACGTTGGGAGTCGGACAGATGCAGGCCGGTCCTGGACTCCGCCCAGCCGATGGCCTTCCAGGCGTCTATAGCGCCCCAGCTCGGCACACCCTGTCTAAGTCGCGCGATGTGCATCGCCACCCCAGTCTCCGCCCGGTGCAGGGGGGTGAGAAACAGGGCGCTCTCGCCTTCGACAGGCTCCTCGATCAGATTTCCGGCGGCGAGCTCATCGGCAATGGCCTGCTCGACGACGGGGGGCGGGATCTCCAACAGGGCCGCCGCCGACTCGGTCGCGCGCTCCCGCGGAACAGCACAGTGGCCTTGGGTGGCGATCTCCTGCAATAGATGCCGCACGCCCGCCTGGGCACGGATGAGGGAATCCCGCGGGATACCCAGACGTTGGGCGATCACATCCGCCGTCTTGAAGCCGATGCCGTGAATGTCCAGGGCCAGCCGGTAGGGATTCTCGCGGACCCGCTCGACGGCCGCATCGCCGTAAGTCTTGTAGATGCGAACCGCCCTGGCAGTGCCGACCCCATAGGACTGCAGGAAGACCATGATCTCCCGCACGGCCTTCTGCTCCGCCCAGGCGGTGGTCACCCGCTCCTTCCGCTTGGGGCCGATCCCATCGAGCTCCAGCAGGCGTTCGGGATGATGCTCGATGACCTCGAAGACCTGCTCTCCAAACGCCCGCACCAGCCGGCGGGCAAAGTGGGGACCGATACCCTTCACCATCCCCGACCCCAGGTATTTCTCGATGCCTTCCAGGGTCGTCGGCGGCACGATCTTCGCTGTGGAAGGTGACTCGCTCCACGGACCCCTGGAGCCTCTCTGATTGGGAATCGTTCGGGCCTTCACCGAGCATTCACAACACCTGGTCATCCCGCGGCCTACCTCTGCATGGACCAAGAATGCACCGGCGTTCTCGGCGGCTGCAACCGGACACGATCGAGATCACTTCGCGCGCCCTGTCGCTGCGGTTCAGGTCCCAACGCCCCGCGCACGCCGGGGCGTCGGTGATAAGATTGCCCCCTTCCCGAACCGCTTCAGCCTCCGCCCATGAGCTCGACGCCCGAAACCACACCAGACCAACCCAGCTTTCTCCTGGACGGCGAACAGATCCAAGCCCTGGCGGCCCCCGAAGTCCTGCGGGCGGGGCTCCGCCACTGCAAGGACAATCGGGTCACAAGCCTCGAATGGGAGGCGGACCAGCTGTGGGCAGATGTGGAAGACGAGGAAAGCGAGGAGACCCTCTCCCTCGAGCTCGCCTTCGACGGGGACGGCAAGCTCCGCGCAAGCTGCGGCTGCGATGGGGGAGGCGACGAGCTTTGCGCTCACGCCGTCGCTACCCTGTTCGCCTTCGCTGCGCGCAACGAATCCGCAGGCAAGATCGCCGGTGCGGTGACCACGGCGATCGAGGAGCGGGCCAAGCGCGGCAGGGCCGAGGTCAAGGTGGAGCACCTCTCCGGAGAGCAATGGTTCGGCACCTGGGTCGCTCGCTCCATCGCGCCGACGAGCCACTTCCCGGCCAGCTATCGGGTAAACATCCGATCACTCGACCGGCAGGCCAACTACTGCACCTGCCCGGATTTCGCGACGAACCAGCTCGGCACCTGCAAGCACATCGAGGCCGTTCTCCACAAGATCAAGAAGCGCCGCGATTCCAAACGGCTCAAGGGCCTGCCACCACCCTCCCCCTACGTCTACCTGGACTGGCACACCGAGCGGGCTCCCGTCGTGCGGCTTCACCGCGCCACCGATATGGATCCCGAGCTCGCCAATCTGCTGGACGATTTCTTCGATGCCTCGGGAGCCTTTCAGGGCCGGCTCCCGGAGGACTTCCTGCGCCTTGCCGATCTGGTCGCCGAGCGCGGAGACCTCGACCTCGGCGAGGACGCCCTAAGTCACGCCCGCCACCTCGCCGAGACCGCTGCGCGTCAGGTGCGGGCACGGGACATCGGCGAGCGGGTCCATGCCACCGGCGGCCGCCTGCCCGGAGTCAGCGCCCGTCTGTACCCTTACCAGGTGGAGGGCGTCGCCTTCCTGGCCGGCCACGGACGGGCACTGCTCGCGGACGACATGGGGCTGGGAAAGACCCTGCAGGCCATAGCCGCCGCCACCTGGCTGAAGCAGGAGGCGGACGCCGAGCGGGTGCTGATCGTCTGCCCCGCCTCGCTCAAGCAGCAATGGGCAAGGGAAATCCACAAGTTCACCGGGGAGGACACCCAGGTGGTGCAGGGCGCGGCGGCCTCGCGCGCGGTCCAGTACCGTCGCGGTAGCGGATTCTTCGTCACCAACTACGAGCTGGTGCTGCGGGACGTCCCCGTGATCAACGAGACCCTGCGCCCCGACCTCCTGATCCTGGACGAGGCCCAGCGCATCAAGAACTGGCGAACCAAGATCGCCTCTGCCGTCAAGCGCATCCCGTCCCGTTACGCGTTCGTCCTGAGCGGGACCCCGCTGGAGAACCGACTGGAGGATCTGTACAGCCTCATGCAGGTGGTGGATCAGAAGATCCTCGGGCCCCTATGGCGTTACCTGGTCGACTTTCACGTCACGGACGAGCGCGGCAAGGTCCTGGGATATCGCAACCTGTCAATCCTGCGCGGGCGCTTGACCCCCGTCATGCTCCGGCGCGACCGGCGACTGGTTCGCGATCAGCTCCCTGACCGCATCGAGCAGCGTATCGATGTGGAGCTGACCCCCAGACAGCAAGGCCTGCACGACGACGCCCTCGCCAACGCCAGCAGGCTGGCCCAGATCGCCAAGAAGCGCCCCCTCACCCCCTCCGAGCAGAACCGGCTCTTGGCCTCGCTCCAGCAGGCCCGCATGGCCTGCGACGCCGCCGGACTGGTGGACAAGGAGACCGAAGGCTCGCCCAAGCTCGACGAGCTGGAGAGCATCATGGAGGAGCTTTGCCTTCAGGCGGGGCTCAAGGCGGTCGTCTTCTCCCAATGGGAGCAAATGACCCAGATGGTCGAGCAGCGGCTGCGCCGTATGGGCATCGGCTGTGTGCGGCTGCACGGCGGGGTCCCGACCTCCAAGCGCGGCGAGCTCATCGACCGCTTCCACCAGGACGACGCCGTCCAAGTCTTCATCTCCACCGACGCCGGAGGTGTCGGCCTCAACCTGCAGTGCGCCTCTGTTCTGGTGAACCTGGACATCCCCTGGAACCCTGCGGTGCTCGATCAACGCATCGCCCGCGTCCATCGGCTCGGTCAGACGGGAAAGGTACAAATCCTGCTGCTCGTGGCTGCAAGCTCCTATGAGGAGCGCGTGCTCGGCCTGGTGCAAGGCAAACGCGACCTGTTCGATAATGTCGTCGACCCGGAAGGTACAGAG
>JARRNE010000288.1:0-4349 GCA_037385305.1 Chromatiaceae bacterium
CAGCTGGAAACGCGCAGCCCGGCTTGCTGATGACGATGGTAGTTGATGAGCGTGCCGGCGTTGTTGGCGATGTACCGTTGGAGCGCATGGACTCCGGTCATCAGGGCGCGGGGACCGGTGCTCATCGGCTTGCATCCTCCTACGATGGCAGCGTCACGCCCATCCATCCGCCGCGGGGTTGGATTTCCGATCCATTATCCAGTCGACAAGCCCTGAACGCTACCTGGGTACCAGCTCTATCTCCACGGTCTTCTCGGCCCCGCCTGAAAAATAGGTCAGCCTTATCTTCTGGCCGGGGTTGAACTTTTTCAGCTCGTCCGAATACCGTTTCAGATCGTCGGTGGGGGCCGCGTTCACCTTGATCACGACGTCACCCGCTCTTACGCCGGCCTGCTCCAGCGGGGAGCCCGGCGTCACGGACTGGACGCGCACGCCCGTGCCCTGGAAGGCGAAGTCTGGTACCAGCCCCGTGGAGACCCTGCGCTCGGCGCCACGCACGGTTTCAGGCACTCTGCCGGCGGGGCGGGGTATGAGGCCTGAATCCCCGGCCAGGGAATCCACCGCTTCGCGCGCGAGCTCCGCCTCCTTCACCATACCGCGTGGGTCGATCTTGTCCGGAGTGTCCGTCGGCCTGTGGTAGTCCGTGTTGGGCCCGCTGAAGAGCTGCACTGCCGGGATGCCGCCGTTGACGAAGCTCACCTGGTCGCTGGAGTCCAGGTCCTCCTTCACCAGGTCGTAGTCCGCCCCTGTGACGTAGCCGGCATTACGGAAGATAGACGGCCACTTGTCCGAGGACGAGGAATTGAGGATGAGCAGCCGGCCGGTGTTCAGTCTCCCCACCGTGTCGAAGTTGATGTCCGCGTCTATCCTGGCCGCCAGCTCCGGGGAAAGGCCGGCCACGAACGCCTTGGACCCCAGCCGACCCTCCTCCTCGCCGGAAAAGGCCGCGAAGACGATGGTCCGCTTAGCCGGGTGCCCGGCATAGAAGCGCGCCAGCTCCAGGAGAATCGCAATGCCCGAGGCGTTGTCGTCCGCGCCCGGGTAGACCTTGCCGTCCTTCGCCGGCAGGTGGTCGTAATGGGCGGAAAGCACGACGTAATGGTCCCTGTCCGACGTGCCCTCGATCTTTCCCAGGACGTTCTCCAGCTTCAGCGGCGAGGCCGGGTCTCCGGCGGTGAAAGGGGCGGCGAAACCGGAAGGATAGAAGGGGCGCAGGCCCGCCTCCTTGAAAGCCGTCTCTATCATGGCCTCCGCTTTGCGCAGGCCGCGTGAACCGGGACCCCTGCCGCCTGGCAGCGAGGCCAGGTATTTCACGTCGGCATACATTCGCTCCGCGGAGAAGACCGACGGCAGGCGGGCGAGAGGCTCCCGCTCCGGGTAGCTCTCCGCCGCCGGGGCCGGGACGCCCGGGAGGTCCACGGTGAGAGGGGACGAGGAGATTCGCCAGATGCCGGAGGCCACTGAGCTCATGCCCTCGTCGAACACCAGCCAGGAATACTTGCCGTAATGAGGCAGCTTGGCGGCCAGCAGCGGCAGCTTTTCGGTGTTACCCGAGAGCACCAGGGCGCCGGAGAATGCCGGGGTCTGAGGATTGAACGAGGCGAAGACGAAGGTGTGCCCGGCCCGCGGGAACCTGCGGCTGTCGATGGTGACGAAATCGCCGGAGACCGCCGCACCGAAGCGGCCGAGGGCCTTTTCGAACGCCGGCGTGAACCGGTTCTCCCCGCCGAAAAGCCAGTAGCTGGCGGAATCGGGAAGGGCCGGGACCTCCGTGTCCGCCGAGACCTGCGGCAGGTTGGTCTGGTCCTTGGCCCAGGCGCCGGCGAGCGCACGCCAGGGGCCGCCGGGTTCCCCGGCCGGGACTATGATCGAGGGGGACGAGGCCCCGAGCAGACGCGAGAGCGTCGGCGGCGTCTCCAGCGGGCTGGGCCTGCGGAAAACGTCGAGCTCTGGGTCGATGGCGAGGCGGGCCGGCAATACCGGGGAAGAATAATGGTATGTCTCCTGTTTCTTCGACATCCGAAGTCGCTTTATCCGCGGCCCGTCCAGGCCCTGCAGGTAGACGTAGGCAGGCACCTGCAGCCCATAAGGCTCGCCCTCCTGCGTCTGCGACAGCGTGAACTCTAGGTCGTAGCCGTCCAGGCCGTGCGTGACCTTCACGTCGCTCAGGCCCAGGACGGGCGCGCCGGTGCGCTTCACCCACTGGTCGAAGAACGGCACCAGGCGGCCCGGCCCGGTGACTGTCTCGAAGGCCGCCCGCACATCGTCGAAGGAGGCGACCTTGAAGAGGTTGTCCGCGTAAAGGTGGCGCAGGCCCTTCAGGAAGTTCTCGTCTCCGAGCAGGCAGCGCAGCATGTGGAACATCATCATGCCCTTGCCATAGCCCACCGCCTCCTGCGAGGAGGAGCGGCGCGAGCGGAAACCGGTGAGCGGGAAGTCCCTGCCGCCGGAAACATAGTCCGAATACTTCTGCAGGGCGGCCATGCGGTAGCCGCGCCCCTTGCCGCGGTTCTCGGCTGTCAGGTAGTCGGCCAGGTAGACGGTGAGACCTTCGGACCAGTTGCCCGTCCGATAATCCACGTACACGCCGTTGCCCCACCAGTTGTGCAGGATCTCATGCGGATAGGACGACCGCAGGATGAACGGCAGGCGGATGACCTCGGAGCCCAGCAGGGTAAACGAGGGCATGCCGTAGCCGGTCTCCCAGAAATTCTCGACCAAGGCAAATTTCTTGTACGGATATGGGCCCAGCAGCTTGCTGTACATTGCGAGGTACTGACCAGTGGCCTCCAGGTACTTGGCTGCCAGCGCCGGGTCCGGCGTGCGCAGGAAGGCCATGGCCTGGATCTTCCCGTTCGGCCCCGCGGCCCGGTCGTATTCGGTGAATGGCGCGGCGACGAGGTAGATCTCCTGCTGCGGCTCGGGCGATGTCCACGTGACACGGGTGGCGCCGCCGTCCCGCTCATGCCGCACGCGGCTGCCCTGGCTCACGGCTTCCCAGCCGGCGGGCAGCTCGGCGGACAGATCGAAGATGATGCGGAGGTCGTCGAAGCTCGGATACCAATGTGTCGCGCCCGAGAGGAATACCCCTTGCGGGGAGATGGTGCCGGGCGTCTCCCGGAAGCCACGCGCATACTCTTGGACTTCGGCGTCCAGCGGGTGGTGAATGGCGCCGGCATAGCTCAAGATGAAGCGGCTCGCGCCCGGCGGCAGCATCACCCGATAGACCTCTAATGGAGCCTCGCCCGGCCGTACGAGCTTGTGGGCTTCGGGAATCAGCTTTGCGCCGGGCGTGATCGCGACAGGCGAGAGACCGCCGTGCAGCACGAAGCGCAGCTTCGCGGGATCGGCCATGCGGGCGGGCAAGCTGACAGTGTCCTGGACTTCCAGGCGCTGGCCCGCGGGGTCGAGCTTGAGCTTGATCTCATGGCGCAGGAGCTCGTCGGCGGGCGCAGCGACGGGAAGGGAGAGGACCAGTCCGGAAATGATGATAGAGATAAGGGGGGTGTCCATCTGAGTGCGGTAAAGCTACAGATTGCGTACTGACGGCCTGCTGGGTATGGTAAGCCTCTGTTTTACTTGTTTCAGATATCTGAAGATAGTGGCTGCCGCACTCAGATGGACACCCCCTTTAGAGGCTGTCTGAAAAGTTCAGGTCGCCTTGGCAAGCCTCCTGAGTATGAGCTGAATCATGGCGATTCACACCCAGGCTTCCGAGGGTTCGCACAAGACCTCGAAGTCCTTGCTCAAGCCGCGCGAGCGATTCAGCCAGCCGAACGTCCGTTCGACAATCCAGCGCCGTTGCAGGACCTTGAAGCCGCTGTTTCGCGGCCGCTTCACGATCGAGAGCACTCGCTGCAGATGCGTGGCCACCCAGTCCACGAGCTTGCCCGCATAGCCCCCGTCGGCCCAGATCAGTTGTACCCCAGGGAAGCCAGCCATCAAGGCTTCGAGCACCGATTTGGCCCCGTCCCGATCCTGAATCCCGGCGGAGTGGACGTACACCATCAGCACCAGACCCATGACATCGACCACCAGGTGGCGTTTGCGGCCTTTGATGCGCTTGCCTCCGTCATAGCCACGCACGCCTCCTTGTTCCGTGGTCTTGACCGTCTGGCTGTCGATAATCCCCGCGCTCGGCTCGCGATGGCGACCCGCCGCTTCCCGCACATCGCCTCGCAACGTCTCGTGCAGCTTCTCCCAGATCCCAGACAACCTCCAGTTGCGGAAGTACTCGTACACCGTTTGATAGGGAGGAAACTCCGTCGGCAGCATCCGCCATTGGCACCCACTGCGCTGGACATAGAAGATCGCGTCGACAACTTGGCGCAAGCACGTCGTGCTTGGTC
>JARRNE010000289.1:0-4349 GCA_037385305.1 Chromatiaceae bacterium
CAAGCGCGCCATATCGGACTGTCTAACTCAAACCCACACCACGCATAAACAGAAGCTTGATTCCTTGCTCACGCTGAAATTCCAAGCATTCAGGAAATGTAACTTTGTGCCTATATGAGGTATATGTGCCGAACGGTATTGACGCATGACCGTGGAAATCGAGGCTAGCACGGCCCGAGCCCGAGTACCTGCTCGACCACCAAGTGTAGTGTTAGCCCCGCCCGCCGCAGCGCTGCAGGCGGCGCGCATGGCCCTGAACGCCCGCCACCCTCGACGCCCAAGCCCAGGTCTGCCACACGCCCACCGATCGTCGCGACGACGGATTTCTCCCCGGTGCGCCGTCTGCCCGCTGTGCCAACGCCCTTGCTTGCATACTCTGCCGGTGGTACGTTCTAAGTGGAGCCGTTCGTCGTGCGGCTGCGATTTTCTCTGCGCATCCCCCTTATCCCCCGCGTTTACGGGACAGCGGGCGACGTGGGAGCGGGTGCTTCAGGTTCAGGACCTGGCACGAGTGGATCACGGCCAGTTGCAAAGCTGGTCGCTGGATATTGTACAGTGCTCGCACTCTTGCGCTATGTTCTTCCCCAAAGGGTGTCTCGGGATGTCTCATTTCTCACCTCCGATTCAGTTGAGATTGCCCCCTCAACTGGAGGTGAGCCTGACGCGCCCTGCATAGTATCTATCCTTTATCCTTCGCCGGCCGTCGGCTATTTGAGATGGCGCGAATACCTCAAAGGTGTGGAATGACCACTGTCGTCGGAACGTTCTCCAGTGATGGCACCAAACCGCAGACCGGCTCCTGGCGGGTGAAGGGCGGGCTTGCCCAGATGCTGAAAGGCGGAGTGATCATGGATGTGACCGATGCCGACCAGGCCCGCATCGCGGAAGAAGCCGGCGCTTGTGCGGTAATGGCGTTGGAGCGGGTTCCGTCGGACATCCGCGCCGAAGGCGGTGTCGCGCGCATGGCGGACCCGACCAAGATCCGGGAGATCATGGAGGCGGTCACCATCCCAGTGATGGCCAAGGCGCGTATCGGCCACTTCGTGGAGGCGCAGATCCTGGAAGCGCTCGGCGTGGATTACTGCGACGAGTCCGAGGTGCTGACCCCCGCGGACGAGTCTTTCCACATCGACAAATGGGGCTTCAGGATGCCCTTCGTGTGCGGTTGCACCAACTTGGGGGAAGCCCTGCGCCGTATCGGAGAAGGCGCGGCGATGATCCGCACCAAAGGGGAAGCGGGTACCGGCAACGTGGTCGAGGCGGTGCGGCACGCGCGCGTCGTTCTTGGTGAGATACGTCGGCTCCGGCACATGCCGCCCGAGGAGCTGATGACTTACGCCAAGCAGCTCGGTGCCCCTTATGAGCTGGTGCGCGAAGTGCGCGAGACGGGCACGCTGCCGGTGGTCAACTTCGCCGCCGGCGGTATCGCCACTCCCGCCGACGCGGCGCTTCTGATGCAGATTGGTGTAGACGGCGTATTCGTGGGCTCGGGTATTTTCAAGTCCGACGACCCGGCTCGCCGCGCTGCGGCCATCGTCAAGGCGACCACTCATTATGACGACCCCGAGATCCTGGCCGAGGTCTCCACCGGATTGGGGGAAGCCATGAGCGGTATCGACGTCCGCAGCCTCGACGAGTCGAAACGACTGGCCACCCGCGGCTGGTAGACTCCCTTGCCCGCCACCGTCGGCGTGCTCGCCCTGCAAGGGGACTTCCGCGAGCACATCGAGGTCTTCCGCTCCCTGGGAGCTGGCACGCGCGAGGTGCGCCTTCCGCGGGACCTCGGAGGCGTCGACGGCTTGGTAATTCCGGGCGGGGAGAGCACCACCATCGTCCGGCTGTGTGACGCCTACGGCCTGCGCCAGACCATCTGCAATGCCGTTGGCGCGGGGTTGCCGCTGTGGGGAACCTGCGCGGGGATGATAGTTCTCGCCCGGGCGCTGACCGATCCCTATCCAAAGCCCTTTGGACTGCTGGATATCGAGGTCTCCCGCAACTCCTTCGGTCGCCAGGTGAACAGCTTCGAGGTAGACCTAGACATCCATGGCATCGAGGGCGGGCCGTTTCGCGGCGTGTTCATCCGTGCGCCGGCCGTGGTCTCGGTGGGCCGTGGGGTGGAGGTAATGGCGTCCCTCGAGGATGGTACGCCGGTGGCTGTGCGCAGCGAGCGGGTGATGGCAGCCGCTTTTCACCCGGAGCTCTGCGGCGACAGCCGCGTGCACCAGCTATTTCTAACGACCGTCGAGCGCTGTCGCACTACTGGTTAAGCGTCGGAGGCAACAGTTGGCCAAACCGATAATCGGCGTACCCCTGGGTGACCCGGCCGGCATCGGGCCGGAGATCGTCGTCAAGTCTTTTGCCGATCCCTCGGTGTACGAGGTCTGCCGCCCGTTGGTAGTCGGGGATCGCAAGGTGCTAGAGCACGCCCTGCACCTGTGCCGCTTGCCGCTCCCACTGCACCCGATCGAGCACCCGCGCGAGGGTGAATACCGGCCGGGTGTGATCGATCTGGTGGACCTGAACAACTTGGAGTTGAGCAGCCTGCGCATCGGCGAGCCCCAGGCTCTGTGCGGCAAGGCGGCCTACCAGTACATCGCGCGGGCGGTGCGATTCGCCATGGATCGTGCCATTGACGCGATCGCCACCACGCCCATCAACAAGGAATCCCTACGCGCTGCCAGGGTCCCCCATATCGGCCACACGGAGATCCTTGCCGAGCTCGCCGGGGTACGCGACCCGCTCACCATGTTCGAGGTTCGCGGCATGCGCGTGTTCTTCCTGACCCGTCATGCCTCGCTCCGCGACGCCTGCGACATGGTCACCAAGGCGCGGGTGCTGGATTACATCATCCGTTGTACCGCTGCACTCGCGCGGCTGGGGGTTACGGAGGGGACCATGGCGGTCGCCGGGCTCAACCCCCATGCCGGTGACGGCGGCCTGTTCGGCCGCGAAGAGATCGAGCAGGTCGAGCCCGCCGTGCGCGAGGCACAGGCCAAACGCTATCAGGTCGTTGGTCCTGTCCCGGCCGACTCGGTGTTCCACTTCGCCCTGGAAGGAAAGTACAACAGCGTCCTCTCCCTGTATCACGACCAAGGCCATATCGCTACCAAGACGCTGGACTTCGAGCGCACCATCGCCATCACCAATGGACTCCCGTTCCTGCGCACCTCGGTCGATCACGGCACTGCCTTCGACATCGCCGGCACCGGTGCTGCCAGCGCGGTCAGCATGGTCGAGGCCATCCGCCTGGCAGCGAAATATGCCCCCTTCTTCTACGCTGGGCCAAGGATCATGGAGAGGTAGCCATCACCCCGGAAAATGAAAGATCCTCACAGGGCAGACAGCGGGGAGAGGTCGGTCAAACTTATGGAGAGTCAACCCCGTTCGCTAATTCTTCGAGATCGCTCGCGGCTCGGCGTTGGAATGCCCATCGATTCAGGACTGTCTCGAAGCCTGCGAAGGACTGGCTGCGGCTCAGAGCGCACAGGGTAAGGCGATGCCGACTCGGATCGTTTCGATGCTGACCAAGCTCGGACAGCGAGGCCGTGAGGAGCGAGACATTTCCGGCCCTTACGACACTTTCGACAACGACAACGACAACGACAACGAATAGACTTGTGCAACGTATTAGTGAGCTGTTCCTAAGGCTATGCCCAACTCATGGATTGACAGCGTCAAACAGACCCACCAGCTCACCTTCTACCTGAACGCCGTGACCGGGCAGTGGCTGACCGCCGTGCAAGACGCCGTGCGCGAATTCAACGCCGTCTCTGCCCAACATAGTCTGGGCGTTACCTATGTCCAGACCGATCAGGGGCCAACGGATACCGGAGGCGCGAATATCAGCATCGCCACCGCCAACGGCCCCGTCACGTTTAACTACTCGGGCAGCCACCAGACGACGGTGGACGGCAGAGCTTTGCATGGCAGTACGCTGCTGATAAGTCGGCCGAACGGCCCAATCGAGAAGGCTTTCATGTTTCTTCCAAACCGGCCGATGATCAACACGCCTCGTGGGCAGCGGCCCACAGGAGTCGGGGTGATGAAAGTCATTGCCTTCCATGAGCTGGTTCACGGGTGCGGTTTGCACAACAACGATCACACGCCGGACGACGTGTTCAACGGCTTCCCGAGCGCTGATCCGGGCAGCACGGCGGCCCAGGACAGGATTCAGATTACGGTCAACGGACAGTATCGTTTCATGCCGCCGATCCTGTTCTCGGCTGTCACTGCTGGCAAGATCGGTCGGCTGTGGCGGTGATGGGATATCGGTGTGTATCGTATGTCGCAGCTGAAGGTCCGCGGGAGGTGATTAGCACTATGGCTCAGCTGGGAGATCTATCGACGGG
>JARRNE010000290.1:0-6587 GCA_037385305.1 Chromatiaceae bacterium
AATGAACAACCAGCAACGCATTCGGATCGACCCCAATGTCTGCCATGGCAAGCCCGTGATTGCCGGAACACGGGTACCGGTCTCGATCGTCGTCGGGAGTCTGGCGGGCGGCATGACCTTCGAGGAGGTCCGTAACGAGTACGGGCTGATGCAAGAGGACATTCAGGCTGCACTCGCGTTCGCCAATGCGGTTCTAAATGATGAATCCTTCCATCCGTTGCCGGGCGCGGCGTGAAATTCCTGCTCGACGCCAACATGCCCCGCTCATCGATGGCGGTCATGGAGAGCCGGGGCCACATGGCAGAGCACGTCAGCGACGTCGGGCTCGGACACGCGGACGACTCGACCCTTTTTCGGCGTGCCCGTGTGAGCAACGCGGTCCTGGTCACCCGGGACTTGGACTTCGCCGATATTCGGCGGTACCCGCCTGCGGAACATGCAGGGATCATCGTCGTGCGGGTGCCAGACGATTGGGGTGCATCCCGGATCACTGGACTGCTCGGCTCTTTCTTGGACATGACTGGCCTGGTTGCGCAGATGCCGGGCCACCTTGTAATTCTTGACCCACGTCAGGCGCGGTTCCGCCCTGCTCTGCCCTGATCCATCGCATCGTGCCGCCAAGGGGGCCGCGGAGAACAAGCTGCATCATGTGAGACCGAGTACCGCTACCCTTGCGAAACGCATCACCAATACTCCGAAAAGACGCCAACGGCGTGAAATTCCTGCTCCACGCCAAGGTCTTGAATGACCGCGCCTCAACCCGCTGCCGCGACACCATGCATCCTGCTACCGGGGCGACAGCCGGATCTCCAGCTTGCACCCGACCGCCGCCGCATACTTGCGCAGCGTCGCAAGGGATGGGGAATGCTTGCGCGAGGTGATGGAGGTCTCGATCCGGGCCAGGGCAGACTGCTTGACGCCCATGCGCTCGGCCACCTGCTCCTGCGTGAGCCCGGCGCGGCGGCGCGCCTCCAGCAGGAGGTCCAGCGCGGCGAACTCGTCGGCGATGGCCTCCCACTCGGCCCGGAAGGCTGGGTCTTGCAGGTCGCGTGCGAGCTCCGCGTGGGGATCCGCCCTCACCGGTTGATAACCCGGATCCTCGGTCTGTATGGACGGCTTACTCATGACGCAGCACATCCTTCATTGATCGAACATAACAAGCATGTTATCACCCGGCAAGGCCATAAACTGGCCTGCACCAAAGGGAGCCACCAATGACCCTCCTTCGCGACCTGATCCCGATCCCGGAACGGGTGCACCAGAGCGACTTCGTGCTGCGCCTGACCGAGGGCGTAACTGAACCGGAACGGACGCTTGCGGAGTACGTGGTCACGGACCAGCTCCAGCGCTGCTTCGACGACGCCCTGGGGATCATCGAGAAGGCGGTGTCCTCCGGGGTCAGCAAGGCGGTGTACTTGAACGGCAGCTTCGGCTCCGGCAAGAGCCACTTCATGGCGGTGCTGAGCCTGCTGCTCGCAGGGAACCCGGGGGCACGCTCCGTGGTGGAGCTGGCCCCGGTTGTCACATGATCGGCGCGGTGGACCTGGAATCCGCCATCCTCGGCGGCTACGCCGAGCACGTCCGCCGGCTGCACCCCGAGGCGCCGGTGCCCGGCTTCTACGTCGCCGAGCACCTGTTCAGGGACGCCGAGGCGATGCGTACCCGGTTAGGGGACGATCACTTCTTCGCGGCGCTGAACGAGTCCGCCGGCGGGGCGGAGTCCGGCTGGGGCGGCCTCGCCGGGGGCTGGGACGGGCCGAGCTTCGAGGCGGCGCGTCTTGAGCCGCCGGACGGCGATGAGCGCATCCGCCTGGTGGGCGACCTGGTGCGGGCCTTCTTCAGCTCCTATCAGACCGCCGCCGGGGTGCAGGGGGAGTCCTTCCTGTCCCTGGACCAAGGCCTGGCGGTGCTCTCCAAGCATGCACGGGACCTGGGCTACGACGCGGTGACCCTGTTCCTCGACGAGCTGATCCTGTGGCTCGCGAGCCGGGCGGCGGACACCGCCTTCGTGAGCAGCGAGGGCTCCAAGCTCAGCAAGCTGGTGGAGGCCCAGCACGCCGACCGGCCGGTGCCCCTGGTGAGCTTCGTCGCCCGCCAGCGCGACCTGCGCGAGCTGGTGGGCGAGAACCTCGCGGGGTCTCTGCTGCTGACCTTCGCCGACGCGCTCAAGTACTGGGAGGCACGCTTCGAGAAGATCCGCCTGGAGGACCGGAATCTCCCAGTGATCGCCGAGCGGCGCCTGCTGCGCCCGCGGGACGCGCAGGCCCAAGGACGTCTCCGCCACGCTGCTGACCGACGAGGGCCAGTGGCGGGAGTTCCGCCAGGTCTACCCCTTCAGCCCGGCCCTGGTGCAGACCCTGGTGGCGGTCTCCTCCGTCCTGCAGCGAGAGCGCACGGCGCTGAAGCTCATGCAGCAGCTCCTGGTGGAGCGGCGCAACGACCTGGAGCTCGGGCAGCTGATTCCCGTCGGGGACCTCTTCGACGTCATCGCCGAGGGGGACGAGCCGTTCTCGGATGCCATGCGGCTGCACTTCGACAACGCCAAGCGGCTCTACTACCAGAAGCTGCTGCCGATGCTGGAGCGGCGTCACGGCGTCACCTGGCAGGATCTGCAGGCCGGCACAGCGGAGCCGCAACCCGCGTCGCTCCTGCGCAACGACCCCCGCCTGCTCAAGACCCTCCTGCTCGCAGCCCTGGTGCCCGAGGTCGAGTCGTTGCGGGCGCTGACGCCCCAGCGGCTGGCGGCGCTCAACCACGGCACCATCAAGGCGCCGATCCCTGGGCGCGAAGCCCAGATGGTGCTCATCCGCTGCCGGGAGTGGGCCTCCGAGGTCGGCGAGATCAAGGTGAGCGACGACGCCAACCCGGTGCTGTCGATCCAGGTCACCGGTATCGACGTCGCGCCGATCCTGGAGAATGCGGCCTCTCACGACAACCTGGGCAACCGCCGGCGCAAGATCCGGGAGATGCTGTTCCGGGAGCTCGGAGTCACCGAGGGCAATGATCTCTTCTCCACTTACGGCTTCACCTGGCGCGGGACGCGCCGCGAGGTGGACGTGGTGTTCGACAACGTGCGCGAGCTTGTGGAGGACAGCCGGCTGCGCGGGCGCGACGGGGCCTGGACGCTGGTGCTCGACTTCCCCTTCGACGATGCCGGCTTCACGCCCCAGGACGACGTGGTGCGGCTGCAGCGTTTTGCCGGGTCCGCCCAGACCGTCGCCTGGCTGCCCAATTTCCTGAGCAGCAAGGCTCAGAAGGAGCTGGGCACCCTGGTGCGCATCGACGCCATCCTGACCGGCGACCGCCTCTCGGAGCTCGCGGGCCATCTGTCCCCGCTGGACCAGGCCCAGGCCAAGGCGCTGCTGAAGAACCAGCAGAGCCAGCTCAATCAACGTATGCGCCAATGCCTGGAGGTCGCCTACGGGATCGCGGGGGAGCCCCGGGACGCCGTGGAGCCGGTGTTGAGCCCAGGGGAGCAGGTGCACACCCTGGACGCGACACTCAAGCCCCGCATCCCGGTGGGGTCGAACCTCAAGAGTGCCTTCGAGGCCCTGCTGGACCAGATCCTGAGCCATCAGTACGCGGGCCACCCGCGGTTCGAGACGGAGGTGCGCCCCGCGGTGGCCCAGAAGGTCTACGGGGTGATCCAGGCCGCGGTGGAGGCCGGTGACCACCGCGCCTTCGTGGCCGACCGGTCCCTGCGGATGCTGGTGCGCGCGATCGCGGATCCCCTGAAGCTCGGGCAGATGGGCGACACCCATTTCGTGCTCGGCACCCACTGGCGCTCCCACTTCCACCAGAAGGAGGCGCAGGACGGCGGGGTACCGCTCACCGTGCGCCGACTGCGGGCCTGGATCGACGATCCTGATCCCATGGGGCTGCCGGCCGAGCTCCGGAACCTGATCATCCTGGCCTTTGCGGAGCAGACCGACCGCTCGTTCTTCGCCGGCAACGCGCCGGTCAAGGCGACCATCGAGCGCGTCCTTGAGCGCCTTGGGGACGACTGGGAGCTACGCGCCCAGCCGCTGCCGCCCCAGGCCGAATGGGACGAGGCGGTGCGCCGGATGTCCGCCCTCTTCGGCAAGGTCCAACCCCGTGGGCTCAACGCCGGGAACCTGACCCGACTGCTCGAAGAGCTGGGTGCGCTGGTTGAAGGGCTGCGCAAGCCGCTGGCGGCCTTGGCGTCGGGACTGGAGCAGCGGCTGCGCACCCTTGGAGTCCCGCTGGAGGAGGCCCCGCGGCTGACCACGGCACGCTCGGCCCTGGGGCTGATGGAGCGGGTGCTGGCGGCGAGCGGACCCGACCGGGTTGCGGCCTTGGCCCAGGCACCGGTGCAGACATCCGAGGCATCCATGCGGTCGGTCCTGCCCAGGGCCGGCGACATCGAGGAGGCAATCCGGACCGCGGACTGGCCACTGTTCGAGGCGGTTTGGATGCTTCACGACCATCGGAAGGGTGAAGCGGCACGCATCCGCTCCCGCGTGGTGGAGATCCTCAGCGCGGATGAGCACGCAGTGGCCCTGAAGCCGGCGCTGGACGAGCAACGGGGGAAGGCGATCAAGCTCTTGAGCGAGCGGGTCGAGCCGCCTCTCCCGCCACCACCACCACCGCCAGTAGGGCCGGAGATCCGGGTCATCGCGAAGGACAACCGCAAGGCTCTGGATGCTCAGGCGGCCAAGGACGTCCTCCGCCGAGTCGAGAAGTCGATGGCGGAGCACCCCGGCGCCCGCCTCGACATCGACTGGCGCGTTTTCAAGCAAGAGGGTGACTAGCCCGTGGTCCCCAACACGCGCCAGATCGAGCAGCAGGTCCTCGCCGTGCTTCAGCACGACGCCGACGCTTCGGCCGTGGGGATCTACGCGCCCCGTACCGGGGGCTGGCCGGAGCGCATCCGAGTTGGCGCCCGCGAGTTTCGGCTCGCGTGGTGCGAGTCCTCCCTGGCGGCCCGCGAAGCACTGATCGACCGGCCCGATGGCGAGGGGCTCGTCCTGCTCACTGCAGCTGACGACACCGCGCTCGGTGCCGACCTGCTCGCCCGCCTCTCCCGTGGGCGGGTGTTCCACCTCCAGAGCTGGGAGCTGGTGCGGGACCTCTTTCGGGCGCGAGACATCGACCCCCGTCTGGCGCCCCTGGGTTGGATCGCCGATCTGCTGGTGGAGCGGGCGCCTACCGGGGGATACGCGCCGGCACCGGGCGGTTTCCTGTCGGCGGACGTCGCCTGGCAGCAGGTGCTCGGAGCCTGCCTCGGCCTCAATGAGGGCCGCCCCGACGCCCTCGCCCTGGTCGAATGGACGCTGCGGGAGGACGCCTCCGCCCGCTTCGGGGATGTTGCCCCGGCGGCGCAGGCCGACCTCGCGGGCTGGCTGCAACGATCGGCAGGGCCGGCGGCGCGCCCCATCGTCGCATGCGTCGCCGCAGGGCGCGGCGGTGACGTGCTGCCGATCGGACTGGTGTGCGAGCTGGTCTTCAGGGCCGGCAGCGAGCGCGACCCCGCCCTGAGCGCGGGGGCCGCACGGCTGGTGCGGTACACGGACGGCCAGCGGGTCGATCCAGTGGCCGGGCGGCACTGGGCCGAGGCCGCGGCGGCAGCGCTTAACCGCCTAGCGGGCCGGACGCGGGCGCGGGCGCTCCTTGCACGGGCGGACCGGATCCTGGAGGAGCTGGGCCTGAGCGCTCAGGCGGAGGCGAGCGACCTGCTCCAGGCGGGTTTCGATGCACGGCTCGGCCGCTATGCCGAGACCCTGGCGGCCGCCCTCCCGGCCCCGGTGGGACCCCCCTTGGAGCGCGCGGAGGCGGCGGCAGGGCGCGTCCTATCACACAAACAGGCGGCGAGCTGGCCACTGCGCTGCGAGCGGCTGCGGATGTCGCTGCGTCTGCTTCGCTGGCTCGCGGGGCCAGAGCAGGCCCCGGGCGATTTCGCGGCGGCGGCCGAGGGTTACGCCGGCGACAGCGCCTTCGCGGATTGGGCGCGGATGTCGCTGCTGGGAGGAGAGGACATAGGCGCCCTCTCGGCCGCCTACGCGGTTCTCACTGGGGCCGTCCGGGCCCGGCGCGAGCGCTTCAACCGGCGCTTTGCGGAACACCTGGCAGAGTGGAACCGATCGGGAGCAGCAAGGCCCGGGCTTGTGCCCGTGGAGCAGATCATCGGCAGCCTGCTCGCCCCCCTTGCCGCTCAGAGCCCCGTCCTGCTCCTGGTGGCGGACGGGATGAGCCTGCCGGTGTTCCGGGCGTTGGCAGAGAGCCTGACGGGGCTCGGCTGGAGCGAGGCGGCTCCGGTGGAAACCCCGCGGCCGGTTGCGGGCGTCTCGGTGCTGCCCACGGTCACGGAGGCGTCCCGGACCAGCCTGCTGTGCGGGCGGCTGACCCTGGGCAACGCGATCCAGGAAAAGTCCTGCTTCAGCAGTCACCCGGCCCTGACGGCCGTGTCGCGTCCCACCGCACAGCCCGTCCTCTTCCACAAGTCGGACCTCGGCGACGGGGGCGGCCTCGCGGAGACGGTGCGGGAGGCCATCCGCGCCCGGGACCAGAAGGTGGTGGGGGTCGTCTACAACGCGGTAGACGACCATCTGAGCGGATCAGACCAGCTC
>JARRNE010000291.1:0-4342 GCA_037385305.1 Chromatiaceae bacterium
GTCATACTCGCGATGAAGGCGGAAGTCGAAGATGGCGAACTCGAGCTGACGCACCATCTGCATTGCCGACTGGAAGTTCTTGGCGGCCCTCATCCGCTCATACAACGCCTCCGGCATGGGCTCACCCGAGTCCACATGGCCGGAGATCAGGTCCAGGGCCGCGGGCTCCCAGCACCAGTTCTCCAGGAACTGGCTGGGGAGCTCGACCGCGTCCCAAGGGACGCCGTTGATGCCCGCCACCGCCGGATAGTCCACCTTGGTCAGCATATGGTGCAGACCGTGTCCGAACTCATGGAAGAGGGTCTCGACCTCGTCGTGGGTCAGCAGCGACGGCTTGTCCCCCACGGGAGGGCCGAAATTGCATACCAGATAGGCGACCGGGATCTGATCACAGCGCGCGGTATGCAGCCGGTTGGTGCAGGTATCCATCCAGGCCCCGCCGCGCTTCTTCGCGCGAGCGAAGGGGTCGAGATAGAACTGGCCCCGCAGCTCCCCCGCTAAGTCCCGGATCTCGAAGAAGCGGACATCCGCGTGCCAGGCGTCCACCCCTTGGACCTCCTGGATCCGGAGCTCGAAGAGCCGCTCAACCACAGAGAACATGCCGGCGAGCACCCGCGGGAGGGGGAAATAAGGCCGCAGCTCCTCCTGCGTGATAGAGTAGCGATGCTCGCGGAGCTTCTCCGAGTAGTAGGCGACATCCCAGGGCGCAAGCTCGTCGAGCTGGTGCCTGTCGCGGGCAAACTCGGTCAGCTCGGCAAGCTCCCGCCGGGCCTGGCTCACGGAACGCTCGGCGAGGTCGTTCAGAAAATGCATCACCTCGTCCGGCGTCCGCGCCATCTTGGTGACCAGCGACCGCTCCGCATAGCTCCCAAGCCCAAGCAGTCGGGCGAGCTCGTGGCGCAGGGCAAGGATGCGCTCCATGACCTCCGTGTTGTCCCACTGGCCGGCATGGGGCCCCTGGTCGGAGGCGCGGGTGCTGTAGGCCTCGTAGGCCTCCCGTCGGAGCTCCGGATCGTCCGCATAGGTCATGACCGGCAGATAGGACGGGAAGTCCAGCGTCAGCACCAAGCCCGTCTCGCCGCGCTGTTCAGCGGCCTGCCGGGCGAGGGCCTTGGCCGACTCCGGCAACCCCGCAAGGGCCTGCTCTTGCGTTACCACCTTGCTCCAGGCGTTGGTGGCGTCGAGCAGGTTCTCCTCGTACTTGCTCGTGAGCGGGGAGAGCTCCTGGCTGATCTCCTTGAAGCGCGTCTTCTTGCCTTCGGGCAGATCCACCCCGGACAGGTGGAAGTCCCGCAGGGCGTTCTCCAGCAGCTTGCGCTGGGCGCCATCCAGATGCTCCTCGGCCGCCACTGCGCGGTAGCCCTCGAACAGGGCCCGATTCTGCCCGACCTCCGTCCCATACGCGGTGAGCTTCGGCAGGCAGGCGTTGTAGGCCTGCCGCAGCTCGTCGCTGTTCATGACGGCGTTCAAATGTCCGACCGGCGACCAGATTCGGGTCAAGCGGTCGTCCAGCTCCTCCAGCGGCTCCACGAACCTTTCCCAGGTTGGCAGCTCGGAGCCGCCGGTGAGCTCGGCGATGCCGGCACGGCATTCCGCCAGCACCTGGTCGACGGCGGGCTCCACGTGCTCAGGGCGAATACGTGAGAAAGGCGGAAGCCCCGTCATTTCAAAAAGGGGGTTGTCCATGAGCTCCAGAGATGCTCGCAGATTTGGTGAGGACGGGTGTCAGTGCGACATGAGCTCGGCGTTGGTGTATGGACCCACATGTCCCTGCAAGGCACGAATCATGTCCTTCTTCGGACGGGGCGCGAACTTGCGGGGAACGCAAAGCAGGTAACGACTCAGGCTGCGATGGCACCTGTCGTAGTCGTCACCATAATCCGAGACCGGCTTCCAACCTTCGTGGACGCGGTCGAACTTGCCGGCGACGCCGTACGCGTAGATCTTGTACTCGCCCCGCGCCGTGCAACGCACGCCCTCGAAGGACAGGTTCCGCGCTCCGGAGGAGGACTCCACCACCAGCGTGTAGCGCACCACGCCGTCAGAGCCGACGGCAAGGTGTTTGCCGTCGATAAGGTAGCGAAACGGTGAGGGCTCCCCGTCCAGCTTGAACTCGATGAGATCGCTGTCCGCGGGCCAGGGCGGCAGGCTCACGCTCTCCTCTTTCCATGGCTTGCCTTCCTGGACGCGGCTGCTCGTCAACGGCTCCTGCTCGAAGATGAATGGGCCGTCGTCGTCCGCGACCGCCGGCGCGGGCACAGGGATGGACACGGCAACAGTCAGCACGGCAAGGGTGGGGATGATTGCTCTCACTCGCGGACAGGCTCGCTGGGGGTTATGTCCAAGATCCATTAATATATGGCCGCTCATGCCGACGGACCAGTGCAGAATCCGCCCATCCGCGACAATCGTGCGAGGCTTCACCGGCCCATGAGAAACATCCGCCCCTTCCGCGGCACGTCCCCCGCCATCGCCCCGGACGCCTGGATCGACGACACCGCCGTGGTTGTGGGCGAGGTGCGGATCGGACCCCGCTCCTCCATCTGGCCGATGTGCGTCGTGCGCGGTGACATTCACCGCATCCAGATCGGGGCCGAGACCAACATCCAGGACGGGAGCGTCCTGCACGTCTCCCACGACAGCCGCTTTCTGCCGGGAGGCGCTCCACTGATCATCCATGACCGGGTGACGGTCGGCCATCAGGTGGTGCTGCACGGATGCGAGATCCACGAGCTGTGCCTCGTGGGCATAGGCGCACGGGTGCTTGATCGTGCGGTGGTCGAGAGTCGGGCAATGGTGGGCGCGGGTGCCCTGGTGCCGCCCGGCCGCATTCTGCAGGGGGGTTACCTCTGGATCGGCAGTCCTGTCCGACGCGCGCGC
The DNA here is from genome assembly GCA_037385305.1 of Chromatiaceae bacterium. Lineage (GTDB taxonomy): Bacteria > Pseudomonadota > Gammaproteobacteria > Chromatiales > Chromatiaceae > JARRNE01. The sequence continues at coordinate 2,881 of JARRNE010000291.1, forward strand.
GCCCTCACGGACAGGGAGCTGGAGTATCTCGAGTACACGGCCGCCAATTACGTGCGCCTGGCGCAAGCCCACCGGGCATCGGGCGAGGGGATGTAAGACAGGGCCGAGGACCTCTCAGGCCTCAAGGTCGTACATCTTCTCCACCTGGCTCCGGTAGCGATCGAGGACCTCACTGCGCTTCACCTTGAGGGTCGGAGTAACGAGGCCGTTCTCCACGCACCAGGGCTCCAGCAAGAGGGTGACGCGGCGGATCTTGGCGTAGCCTGGGAACTTGCGCAGGGACTCGCGGACACGTTTGAGCATATCCTTCCGCAGACGTGGGTCGGAAAGGCTCTCGACGCGCTCCGGGTTCAGGTCGTGCTCCCGGGCCACTCCGTTCCAGAGCTCCGCGTTGAGGACCAGCAACGCGCTCAGAAAAGGACGTCCCTCGCCTACCACAAGGGCTTGGTCGAACAGGGGGTCGAGCGCGATGGCCATCTCCAGATCGGCCGGCGCCACCTTCTCCCCGTTGGAGAGCACCAAAATGTCTTTGATGCGGCCGGTGATATATAGATAACCCCGGTCCCCGATGCGCCCCTGGTCGCCGGTGTGAAGCCATCCCTCCGCATCCAGCACCCTTGCAGTGGATGCGTGGTTGTTCCAGTAGCCGAGCATATTGCACGGCCCCCTGACCAAGAGCTCATCGGCCTCGCCGATGCGGACCTCGATGCCGCGCAATGGGGGACCCACGCTCTCGGGATCGTTCCCGGCCAGACGGTTGACGCTCACCACCGGGCTGGTCTCGGTGAGACCATAGCCCTGCACGATGGGGATGCCTAACCCGATGAAGGCGCGGGCAACCTCATTCGGTAGCGCCGCCCCCCCGCTGACCGCAATCCGTAGTCGGCCGCCCAGCTTGGCCAGCACTCGGTCGGCCACCAGCCGCCGCAGGATGGGCCACACGAGCAGCACGGGATGCCAGCCGGCCCGGCGCTGCTCCCGTTCAAAGCGGCGCCAGCCCGCCCGGATCGCGGTCCTGAAGACCGAGCGGGCAGCTGCCGAACGCCCCTGCAGCTCCGCCATCATACGGCCGTACACACGCTCGAAGACCCGAGGTACGGCGATCAGCACCGTGGGACCAACGGACTGGAGGTCGTCGGCCAACTGGCTCACCGAGCGCGCGAAGGCGACGGTGGAGCCTGCCATCATGGGAAGGTAGTACCCCCCGGTCCGCTCCAGTGAATGGGACAGGGGAAGAAAGGAGAGAAAGACGTCCTCAAGGTAGCAGTCGATCGCCGTAAGGCTGGCATGTGCGTTTGAGAGGATGTTGCGGTGGCTGAGCATGACCCCCTTGGGACGCCCAGTCGTGCCGGACGTATAAACGATGGTCGCCAATTCGTCCGGCTCCCCTTTCCGCTGAGAGAGCGCTCCGCCGCTCGCCGGCAGCCAACCGCCGGCGGTGACGACCCGCGGATCGGCGTCG
>JARRNE010000292.1:0-4324 GCA_037385305.1 Chromatiaceae bacterium
TCGGTCATACGCTCTGGTACGTGGTCACTTGGCGTGACCAGTGGCTGGCGCTGCTGAGCTTTTGTGCCGCCGCCTGGAAGTGTGCGGCCCGTGACCGCTGGATCGGCTGGGATTTCCGCTGTCAGTACGACCGCCTGCATCTGATCGCTAACGAATAAGGATAAATCGTGAAAGCGAGCGAAGCGATGCTTTCCACGATTTATCCTTATTGTTGGACGAGCCCGTCGGGGAGCCCGGGCCTGGTCTATAGAAAATATGTCTCGGCCATCTGCGGTTGGACGAGGGCCACCCGGACCCCGATCATCGACGGATTCCGGATGGCGGTGGGGGCGGCACCGAATAGGTGCACCTTTCGGACCGGAAGTGGGCGAGAATCAAAGAAATCTTCGGTTTTCGAGGCAAGCAGTCCCCTCGGTCGTACTTCACCGATGTGCGACATGGAAATCGAAGAGGCAGCGGCTACGTCAAACATTGCCCTCCACAAGCCATCGCAAAGGCCTCATGTCGGTTGTGCTGCGGGTAACGCATGACATCGGGTGGCGATAATCGCCATCACCCCGCCACAAGCCGGGCACCGGATCGGTGGGCGTTGCGGTTTTTCGTACGGTCGTTCGCCGATGATAGGAAAGATCCAGCGCAGCAGCTGAATCAAGGGCTTGCTGTTGGCGTGCAACAAGCCATAGTCACGCGCGCGGCGAAACCCCTTGGGCAGAACATGCTGGAGCAACAGCCACAGGAAGTCCGCTCCCGGCAGGGTGCGCGTTTGGACCTTGCCTTGGTTGTCGGTGTAGCGGAAAGTGACTTGGCCGTTCTCGCAGGAGAGGATGTCCTTCTCGCGCAGGACCCCGCGGTAGAGGTATTTGCCGAGATACGTGAGCGCCTTCTCGCCGCGCCCGACGTGCTGGCAATCGACGATCCAGTCGCGCGGTCGCGTCGGGCGGACCACAAGCCCCTCCTCGGCCATGGCCGCAAACCATTTCGCGCGAAACACCTTGGCCAGGTTCTGCTCGCGGAAGAGATACTTGCCGCGCTTCTTGCGCCACAGACGGTGCTTGGGGTCGAGTGCACCGGCCGGTACGATGAAATGCACGTGCGGGTGAAAGTCCAAGCTGCGCTTGTTGGTGTGCAGCACGGCGGTGGCGCCGAGGACGCCGCGCAGCTGCTTATCGTTGAGCCCGAATTCCCGCAGGGTCTGCCACCCCAAGCGCATCAGGAGATCATAACAAAGCTGCTGGTTGGCGAAGACCAACCCCCGCAGCTGTCGCGGCAGGGTGAAGGTCACCATGAAATAGCTCACCGGCAACAGCTTGGCGCGTTGGCGCTCAAGCCACTGCTGGGATTCGTAGTGTTGACAATGCGGACAGCCGCGGTGACCGCACGAGTGCGGGATGACCTCTTTGTTGCCACAGTCGCTACATTCCACGAGCATCACCGGGCTGTTCCCGGTGCGACAATTGGCCATGGCATCAAGGGCCTTCTCGTGCGAAGGCAACAAACGCTCGCCGTGTTTCTCACGCAATGACGGCAAGAACAAATCGATCAGCTTGGAGAGCAGGATCATGCCGCTTCCTCCTCCCAACGCAGAGTGAAAGGACGCAGCAGCCCTTCGATCTGTTCGCGTCCGTTGGCTCGGGTCACATCCGTCAGGTGGGTGTAACGCACCGTCGTTTGGATGCTGGCATGGCCGAGCAACACCTGAATCGTCGGCAGATCCACGCCCCGCTCGAGCAAGTGGGTCGCGCAGCTGTGACGCAACGAATGTACGGTGATGCGACGGCGAATCGCGCAGTCGTTGATGGCCGCCTTGATTGCGGCTTGCACGCCACCCCGGTTCATGGGGGTGGTCGCCGCTTGCATGCGTTGCGCTCCGCCGCTCGGGTTCGGGAACAGCAGCCGCGCATGACGATGGGTGCTCCAGAACCGACGCAGGACCTGCAGGGTCTTCTCCGGAAGCGTCACCGAACGGTCCTTGTCGCCCTTGCCGCCGCGGATGTGCACGCGCCCGCGCGTGGCATCGATGTCACCGATTTGCAGCTGCAAGCCTTCGCTCAGGCGCAGTCCCAGACTGTAGACCGTGAAGAAAAAGACCCGGTAACGCAGCTTGCGCGTGGTGTTGATCAGCTTGAAGGTCTCCTCCACCGTCAACACATCCGGTAACCGCTGCGGACGCGGCGGCTTGATGATGTCGACCCAATCCCACGGACGGTGCAATACGTGGCGGTAGAAAAACTGGATCCCGTTGCGATCCAGCTTCACCGTGCTCCAGGAGTGCGATGCGACCAGCGATGCGAAGTAGCCCTTGAGCTCGTCTGCCGTCAGGTTGTCGGGGCAGCGCTTGACATAACCCGCCACCCGTCGCACCCCGCGCGCGTAGGCGCTAATCGTCTTCGGACGAAGCCCTTGGCACACCAGGGCTTCTTGAAGCTTCCGGTATTGCTCCTTGTATCTGACTCGTTCTTCTTCGAGGTTCATGCTTGCCATCTCTCTCGTTGAAACCGTCTGCGACGGCCGCCTGGAAATCAGGCGGACGAGAGAGTATGGTCGATTCGAGACTTGGTCGATTCGGCACCTGCCGCGCAGCGGCTCCCTCCAACAACGGAATCGACAACAGAGCACTAGACAAACGGGGCTCCTCCCCGCCATGCTATGGCGGGAAATCAGGTGCAAAACGAGGAGCCCACAATGCAAAGCATGAACAAGGCGGCAGATAAGATCAAGAGCGAGGGGCTGGAAGAGCAATTCGCACAGGTCCTGGAGTTCGTCGAAGCGGCGTACCAGCAAGGTGGTACGGCCCATGAGGTGGAGTTGGGACTGTGGCAACGGATGCTGAAGCTCGGTCGCAGTATCTACCAAGGGTGGCTGGATCTATTCGGCTATGGCGATGCCGGGGATCGGATCGTTTTGGCGGATGGTCGCGAGGTAAACCGGCTGGAAGACTTGCATCGACGTGAGATTCAGAATGTATTCGGCATGTTTGAGCTGCCGCGAGCTGTTTACGGTACACGGGAGGGCCAACAGATCGAGGCTGTCCCCCTGGATGAGCGTCTCGATTTACCCCAGGGCAAGAATTCATACCTGTTGCAGGATTGGGATCAGGCAATGGCGGTGCAGATGCCCTATGCAGAGGTCAGCGACACGCTAGGGCGAATTCTCGGCTTTGCCCAATCGGTGCACACCCTGGAGCGCAACCAACGCGAGATGTCCATGGCAGTGGAGGATTTCTGGGACGCGCAGCCGACCCCTCTGGCTGAACAGGAAGGGAAGATTATGGTAGGCACGGCGGACGGCAAGGGGGTGCCGATGCGCGGTGGTAGCACAGTACCCACGGGCAACGAGCCCCCGGCAACGGGTGGAGTACGTCCTGGAACGAAGAAAATGGCCTTGATTGGGGCGACCTACACGGTAGATCCATTCATTCGCACGCCCGAGGAGGTGCTGGAAGCCCTGTTTCAAGAGGAGCCTGCCGACGCACCGCCACCGTTCCGTCCGCGACCCTGTTTCAAGTACGTGCAGGCCGCCCTGCAGCGCGACGAGAACGATTCCACCGCTCCGCAAGTCGAAGCGATTTTCGGTTGGATGGCCGAGCAGGTCCAAGCGCGTAACCCCGAGGGCGAGAAGCCCGTCGTCCTACTCATGGACGGACAGGATTCGCTCTGGAAGGCAGGCCGAGACTATTTGCCAGAGGAGCTCGCCGAGGTTACCGAGATCCTTGATCTGCTCCATGCCCTCGGCTATCTATGGGAAGCTGCGCACCTGTTTCACGCCACAGGCAGTGACACCGCCCGCGATTTCGTCAAAGCACAAGTGCTACGCATCCTCCACGGCGAGATCGCCGCCGTGATCCGCTCCTTGCGCTGGCTCGGCACGCACCACAAGCTCCAGGGAAAGCGCCGTGAGGCACTGCAGCGTATCTGTGGTTACTTCCAGAACAATGCACATCGTATGGCCTACGATGTTTACCTCGAGTACGGCCTGCCCATCGCCTCCGGGGTCATTGAAGGGGCCTGCCGGTGCGTGGTCAAAGACCGTATGGAACGCTCCGGAATGCGCTGGGTCATGACCGGCGCGCGTGCCATGCTCGACATGCGTTGCATCTACCTCAGCGGCCTATGGGATGAATTTACCGCCTTTCGCATCGATCGTGAATCCCAGCGTCTATACTCGGGATCTGCCGCCAATGATGCCGATTTCAGGCAGCTGCTCGCGGCGTAGCGGGAGCGGAGGACGGGTTGCACCCGCAAAAGACCTGCGCCACAGTCTCCCAGCGCAAAAAAAGTGCTTGACGCCGATCGAATACCGGGGCCTGTGCAGACGCTATCGCAAC
>JARRNE010000293.1:0-4320 GCA_037385305.1 Chromatiaceae bacterium
AAGCAGACGGCGAGCCTCAGGCCGGATTACTACGCCCAGCGGGTGCTGAAATGGCGCTGGATCACCTATTCGTGGGCGCTCGTGGAAGACCTGACTGCGTTGGCCCGCCGCCTCGACGAGCCACCGCGAACCGGCGAGGACTTACGACAGCACTTGGCGACCACGTATCGACTCACGTTGCCGGCAGGCCTCTTCGCCGACATCGCGCCGATTATCATAGACGCGTTGGAGCGACCGCGGGCGTCCGATGGCTAGCCTCGATTTCCACGGTCATGGGCTTACCTAGTCTGGCTTATTGGGATGCGCTGTTGGAAGAGCTCGCCTTCTCGGCGGCCTTGGCGCGACTCCATTGTCTTGGAGAACTAGACGACGACATCCCTGTTGCGGCCGCAAGCCCGGCGGGTGGTGCCGACGATGTTCCAGATCCCGACCGCCGACATGCCCCAGATCGCGGCCTGGGCGGGGCGCTGCACCAGCATCTCCCGCTCGACGGTGTCCAAACGCGACGAATCGGCCACCCAGGCCCCAACGGCGCTGGCAAAGAGCAAGGCGGCGGCCGTTGCCGACCCCGCGGATAGCCCTTGAGTCCGCTCGCGCAGCCGACAAGCAGCAGCCCCAGGTTACCCACGGCTGAAGAGGTGTCCGGCAGTCGCGAAGCCGCCGGTGGCGAGTTGACGCCGTCTGCCACATTAGGATTTACTCCCGGTAACGCTGGGCTAACAGGCATGGCGTTAGCGCCACCCCGGAGAATGTAGGTCGCTGCCGCCCTGGCAGTTAGCGGCATCTCAGATGTCGGCTTAGGGGCGTTTGCTGACCCTTACCCAGCGCAATTCAGGAAGCCCGCATCTACAGACCCGCAGACACAAAAACCCCGGCAACTAGCCGGGGTCTCGTCTCGCCGCTCCTTGTCGCGAGCCGTACGCCTCGATCATTCTCCGCCCTCCGACGCCCAGCCCGGCTGGGCCCCACGGCTCCGTCTCTGCAAACCTTACCGAGGGTGCCCCTCGTACTTGAACGATGCGTTGATCTTGGTGCGATAGGCGACGACCTTACCCTCCTCCACCTTGAGGTCCATGCCGATCACTTCGGCGACGCGCAGCTCCCGCACATGCTCTGCCGCCGTCTCGATCGCGTGGCGCGCGGCGTCCTCCCAGGACGTTTCGCTCGAACCAACCAGCGTGATGACGTCGTATGTGCTGCCGGACATGCCGAGCCCTCCTCTGTTGCTACGTGTTCTTCCTCATACCCCACGCATAGTCGTGATTTGGCCAAAAGCCTGCCCTCCCAGGGTCAGCCGATCGCCGCGCCCGCAATCGGGCTCCGACTGGGCGCCTCGTCATATAACGCCTCCGCCTCATCCGGTTTGGGTGCGAGGTCCAGCATCTTTTGGCACACCGCCTTCTTGACCGCGCTCCCACGGGGCGCTTGGGCGCACACCTTGCACACTTCGGTTGGCGTGGTTGCGAGGTCCAGCAGCTTCTGCAGCGCCGCTTCCTCGGCCTGGCTCCCTCTAGGCGTGTGGTAGTACACCTGCCATGCTTCGTCCGGTGTGGTGGCAGCCTCAAGCCACTTCTTTCGCGGCCGAGCATCCGGCCCGGAACGCAACTCACTTTGATCGACACCGGTGAAGGCACCCATCGCCCCAAAGTCGATTCTCTCGACGTCCATCACGCTCCTCTGGTTGTTGAAAGGACACCAGCTCATCTCACCCGCCACGTACGTTGCTCCACACGATATGGGTGCGAAGTCCCTCTTTAGAAGGATCTTAGTATATTAGCGACATCTTATCCAACGCTTTTCTTGTATGCTCTGCTATGCTCTGCGACATGCGTCTCGTTTTCCCAACAACACGATTCCCGCAACCCACGTTCTCAGACCCGCAGCCAGGGTCTGGCTGAAGACCGACTGGGTGGTCGGGCAGCTCGGCTCCGATCGCCGGTCGGGCTGGGAAATCGCCCGTGCGGCTCTGATAGTCACCGTAAGGAGGCAATATCGCCGCACCCGCCCTTGCTGCCTGCACACCTGGAGGGCCCCCCGATTGCCTGCGCGAACACGTCGCTGCGTTATTCCTAACCCCACTCTGCACCGACAATGCTTGGTTCGGATGATCCGCCCGGTTAAGCTGCCGGGAAATGACATCGGACAGACCGGAGCCGCCATGAGCGAACCTCGCATCGCTGCACGTGAACCGATTGCCGTTCGATTGGAAGAAGGAGATGACTATTATTGGTGCAAATGCGGGCGTTCGAAGAGCCAGCCCTTCTGTGACGGCTCGCACGCCGGCACCGATTTCGCGCCCGTGGCCTTCACTGCCGAGGAATCCGGCGAGGCGTGGCTGTGTCGCTGCAAGCGCACCGGCAACGCACCGTATTGCGACGGCACCCACGCCACGCTGGATAGTGCCGGCGACCAGGAGAGCGCCGGCAAGGGCGCCGACGACGCCGGAATAGGCGTCGAGCCAACACCCGAGGAGCCCACCCTAAAGCGCATTCATGACCTCGCTCGCCACGGGCTGGAGCGCCTCGGCCCCGAAGGCGAGATGGTGGCCATGGGCGTGCCGCGCGTGCAGCTGCCGCAATGGGACGACATCCAAATCGTAACCGCCCAACTTGCGACGCGCCCGCTAGCGGCCGATACCGAGGTTGGCACCGACCTGGTCATCGGGCCGAATGCCGACAAGCCTCTGAAGCTCGGGATTCCGCTCTTCGTGTCCGACATGAGCTTTGGCGCCCTGTCCGAGGAGGCAAAGATCGCATTGGCGCGGGGGGCCGAGCTGGCCGGCACCGGCATCTGCTCCGGCGAGGGCGGCATGCTGCCCGAGGAGCAGGCCGAGAATACCCGCTACCTCTACGAGCTGGCCTCCGCTATGTTCGGCTATGACGAGGCGCTGTTGGAGAAGGTACAGGCCTTCCACTTCAAGGGCGGGCAGGCGGCGAAGACCGGGACCGGCGGGCACCTCCCCGGGCGCAAGGTGACCGAGCGAATCGCACAGGTGCGCGGCCTCCAGGCCGGCCAGGACGCGGTGTCTCCGTCCCGGTTTGCAAACCTCGAGACGGTGTCGGACTTCCAGCGCTTCGCCCATCGCGTGCGCGAGCTGACGCAAGGTATTCCCATCGGATTCAAGCTGTCGGCCAACCATATCGAGGCCGACATCGACTTCGCGCTCCAGGCAAGGGCCGATTACATCATCCTGGACGGGCGCGGCGGTGGGACCGGTGCGGCCCCGCGCATCTTCCGCGATCACATTTCAGTCCCGACCATCCCTGCGCTGGTGCGCGCCCGGCGTCACCTCGACGAGCGTGGTCGGGATGACATCACCCTCATTATCACGGGCGGGCTTCGCGTGCCGGAGGATTTCGTCAAGGCCCTGGCCCTTGGGGCTGACGGGATCGCCCTCGCGAACAGCGCCATCCAGGCGGTGGGCTGCATCGCCGCCCGTATCTGCGACACCAACAACTGCCCGTCGGGAGTAGCGACGCAGAAACCCGAATTGCGCAAGCGCATCGACGTGAATGCCGGCTCGGAGCGCCTGGCACGTTTCCTCAGGAGCTCCACCGCGCTCATGCAGGTGATGGCGCGCGCCTGCGGCCACGACCACCTAGGCAAATTCAGCCGCAATGACCTCACCGCCTGGCACCGGGATATGCGGGAGCTCACGGGCCTTCCGTAGGAACGACCGGCGCTGAAATGCCGCCGCGAAGCAAACGCCCCGCAGCTCAGGTCTGTCAGGATGCGGCGCCGACGGATGTTGTTTCCTTTCCACGCCGTCGCCGCGGATAGTCTTTGGGAGCTTGGTCGGCACCTGTGAGAGAGCCTGGGCTGAGCAATCCGGAAACGCTCGTACCGAGCCGCTCTTGGATGATCACAACCGGACGGCGGCTCAGAGGAAGTCGAACGCGAGCTGTCCCCTGATGTCGAGCTCGAGGCCAGACGCTGCCTCGAAGGCCGTGCGGACCTCTTCCAGCAGACCCTTCGGCAGGCCAGGCACCTGGACCACGACACGATTGGCCGCTTCCTCGTAATCGAACCGCCTCACCCGGCATCCCTCCGGAAGGGTGGATCTCAGCAGCGCCAGCGGCTTCAGCCGGCGCGCGCGCTGGCTTGGCTCTGCATAGGTCGTGCGCCAGCCTGTTGCGCGCTCCATGTGCCAGTGAAGGTAGTGATACCGTTCGTTGTTGACCTCGGCGCGCAGCAGCGTGATCTCCATGCACCCCCGCTCGCCGTCGCTTGCGGGCGAGAGGCTCATCCTGAGGACCGGGGCACCGGCCTGCTTGAGCAGGTCCCGCAGGCGGCGCTTGGCTTCGGCCTCCGTACAGCCAG
>JARRNE010000294.1:0-4319 GCA_037385305.1 Chromatiaceae bacterium
CCCCGGAAGGCGCCGAGGGTCGACCGCAGCTGCCCGACCAGGGCCGCAACCCCTGCCTGGTCATCCGGGTCGCCGACCGCCAGCCTCAGCAGCAGGGCGTGTGCCGAGGCCTCCCGCGCCGCCTCGAGGGTGCGCACCTCCTCCGCCCGCAGAGACCAGGAGTCCCTGTATTCATCGAAGGCCAGGTTGCCGGTCACCACGAGGATCCGGTCCGCCACGAGGATGTCGCGCACCTGCTCGTACAGCTCGGAGAACACGGTGAGCTCCATACGCCCGGTGCGGTCATCGAGCATCACAGAGGCCATCCGCCCCCGGTGGGTCCTGCCCTGACGCACGCCCACGACCAGTCCGACGACCGTCTGTCGCTCCCGGTCCCCTTTGTCCCGGTTGGCCTCGAGCACTGCCCCGATCCGCGTGCCCGCCACGGCGTCGAGCTCGTCCTCGTAGCGGTTGATGGGATGGCCCGTCAGGTAGAGGCCAAGGGTCTCCTTCTCCCCCTGCAGGCGCTCCTCTTCCTCCCACTCCTCGCAGGTACCCTGGAAGAGCTCGGGATGAGGGGCGCTTGCCTGTGCCGGCTCCACCGCGCCGAAGAGATCGGTCTGGCCGGCCTCCTGCATCGCCCTGTGCTGCTCCGCCACCCTGAGAGCGAGGGGCAGCTGGGCTATCAGGGTGGCCCGGTTCGCCCCCAGCTCGTCCAGGGCACCGGCGCGAACGAGGGCCTCGAGCACCCGGCGGTTGGCCTTGTGGAGATCGATCCGTCGACAGAAGTCCCAAAGGTCCTGAAACGGGCCGCCGGCGCGGCGGGCCTCCAGAATGGCCTCGATGGCCGATTCCCCTACCCCTTTGACCGCCCCAATGCCGTAGACGATGCAGCGCTCCCCCGCGACCGTGAAACGGTACTCCGAACGGTTGATCCCGGGGGCCATCACCTCGAGCCCCATGGTCCGGCACTCGTCGATCAGCGTCACCACCTTCTCGGTGTTGTCCATGTCGGCGCTCAGCACCGCTGCCATGAAGGCCGCCGGGTAGTGGGCCTTGAGCCAGAGGGTCTGGTAGGAGACCAGGGCGTAGGCGGCGGAATGGGACTTGTTGAACCCGTACCCGGCGAACTTCTCCATGAGATCGAAGATGTAGGCCGCTGTCTCGCTCTTCACCCCCCGACGCTCCGCCCCCTCCTGGAAGATGGCCCGTTGCTTGGCCATCTCCTCGGGCTTCTTCTTCCCCATGGCGCGGCGCAGCAGGTCGGCACCGCCGAGCGTGTAGCCAGCCAGGACCTGGGCGATCTGCATGACCTGCTCCTGGTACAGGATCACTCCATAGGTGGGCTTGAGGATGTGCTCGAGGTCAGGATGGGGGTAGGCGACTTCGGCCCGCCCATGCTTGCGGTTGATGAAGTCGTCCACCATCCCAGACTGCAAAGGGCCTGGCCGGAACAGGGCCACAAGGGCGGTGATGTCCTCGAAGCAGTCCGGCTGCAGCTTCTTGATGAGCTCCTTCATGCCCCGGGATTCGAGCTGGAAGACGGCGGTGGTCTCGCATCGCCTCAGCACCCCGAAAGCGGCCTCGGCGTCCATGGGGATGGCAGTGATATCCACCGGCGGCTCGCCCTTGCCGGTCCGCTCTGCGTTCACCGCCTTCAGGGCCCAATCGACGATCGTGAGGGTGCGCAGACCCAGGAAGTCGAACTTGACGAGCCCCACCTGCTCCACATCGTCCTTGTCGTACTGGGTGACCAGGTTCTCCCCGCCAGGCTCGCAGTAGAGGGGCGAGAAGTCGGTGAGCACAGTCGGGGCGATGACGACGCCCCCCGCGTGCTTGCCCGCGTTGCGGGCCAAGCCCTCGAGCTTCCTGCCCATGTCGATGATCGCCCTGACCTCCTCGTCGTCCCGGTAGCCCTTCTTGAGATCCTCTCCCTCCTCCAGGGCCCGATCCAGAGTCATCCCGAGCTCGAAGGGGACGAGCTTGGCGATCTTGTCCACGAACCCATAGGGGTAGCCCATGACCCGACCCACGTCGCGCACCACCGCCTTCGCCGCCATGGTCCCGAAGGTGATGATCTGGGAGACGGCATCCCGGCCGTAGCGCTCGGCCACGTAGTCGATGACCCGGTCCCGCTTCTCCATGCAGAAGTCCACGTCGAAGTCCGGCATGGAGACGCGCTCGGGATTGAGAAAGCGCTCGAACAGCAGATCGTGCTCAATTGGGTCGAGGTCTGTGATCTGGAGGGCGTAGGCCACCAGGGAGCCGGCGCCCGAGCCACGTCCCGGCCCCACCGGGATGCGATTGGCCTTGGCCCAGCGGACAAAGTCCGCCACGATCAGGAAGTACCCGGGAAAGCCCATCTGGTTGATTACCCGGAGCTCCAGCTCGAGCCGCTCGTCGTAGACCCGGCGCTGAGCCGCCGTCTCCTCCGCGCTCGGATCGAGGGTGCGTGCGAGGCGCCGCGCCACGCCCTCGCGGGATTGGGAAGCCAGATAGGCATCCGTGCTGTCTCCGCCCGGGACAGGGAACTCTGGGAGAAAGTTTCGGCCGAGCGAGAGCTCCAGGTTGCACCGCTTGGCAATCTCCACCGTGTTCTCCAGGGCCTCGGGAAGGTCGTCGAAGAGCCGGACCATCTCGTCGGCGCTGCGCAGGTACTGCTGGTCGCTGTAGCGCCGAGGACGCCGCGGGTCGTCCAGGGTGCGCCCCTCATGGATGCAGACCCGTGCCTCATGGGCCTCGAAATCCTCAGGGTACAGAAAACGCACATCATTGGTCGCGACGACGGGAACGCCGGTACGGACGGCCAGCTCGACGCTGAGCTCGAGACAGTCGGCCTCCTGCTCGCGGCCAGTGCGCATCAGCTCCAGGTAGTAGCGGTCGCCGAACAGCCGAAGCCAGTCATTGAGCAGCGCTTCCGCCTGCTCCGCCTGGCCGGCGAGCAGGGCGCGAGCGACATTGCCCTCTGGCCCGCCGGAGAGGGCAATCAGGCCCTCCGCGGCCCCCGACAGCCATGAACGATCCACCTGGGGAACACCCAGGTGCTGCCCCTCCCGGTAGGCACGGGAGATGAGGCTCATCAGGTTCCGATAGCCCCGATCGTCCTGAACCAGGAGCACGAGGCGGTGGGGCCGGGTGGGATCGTCCGGATTGCGCAGCCGGAGATCCGTACCGGCAATCGGCTTCACGCCGACCGCAACGGCCGCCTTGTAGAAACGCACCAGTGCGAACAGGTTGGACTGGTCCGTGACAGCCACCGCCGGCATACCGGCGGCGACCACCGCCTTGACCAGGGGCTTGACCCGGACCAGGCCATCTACCAGGGAGTATTCGGAGTGGAGGTGAAGATGGACGAAGCGGGGTTCCACGACGGAGGGCTGCTCGCGCGATAGTCTCTGAGGTTCCTGGTGATGGCCATTCTAGCCTTTTCGCAGCTAATCCGGTTGGCCGTTTTCGGCCCGGATCCCCCGCCCCGACGCGCACATAACCTATTGTCCTCGCATGCTTTCCATAAGCTGATGGAGATCCTGAGACCAAAACCTGCGCACTGGGCCGGAGGCGCCGGGGGCTCGTAAGGGCCGCTGGCACCCGAGCGGACTTGCCGCCTAAGCTTCGCGCCTCAGATCTAAACCCCAAAGAGCAGTTTGCCGCGGCGCACCGAAGGAGCACGAAGGGGAACAGGTGTCAAAGCGAAACTTACCGAGGAGGTAGGTCCTCACTGATCGGGGACTTCGCGCTGATTGTTGAAGCAGCTCGCGCAAAGGCGCTCGCATCCGTTCAACCTTCCGGTCAGAGGCGATACTATGTGTGTAGTCAAGACCGCCTGCTCCCCGGCTGTCTGATCGGGCACACACTCGGCCGCATTCATGGCGACCGCCGGCCGTGGTTGGCCTAGAGGAGTCTAATCCGGACCCGATGTGTTCTCGGTGGAACAACCAGCAAGGCTGCACCGGTTCGGCTTTACGTTCGGCAAGGGTGGGGCACACGCGGCACGGACCATGATGTTGTCTGAGCTGCGGTGCCTGCTCGATGGCGTCGACGCGGGGGCTCAGCGACCCGATTACCGGACCGCGATCGTTGACAGCAATGTGCTCGACAAGGCGACTTGGAAGGCGCGCCAGCTGACCTTCGACCATCTCAGCGACCTCTACGGGCTGGACCCAACTGTCTGTCTCTTTCGAGTCTTCCGACAGCTTTGGTACCTGGAGGAGGAGGGTCGACCAGTTCTCGCCCTACTGAGCGCCCTTGCGCGTGATGCCCTCCTGCGGCTCAGCGCCCCCATGATCCTCGCCATGAAGCCCGGCGAGCAGCTGACGCGGGAGCGGACAGAGCAGGTCTTC
>JARRNE010000295.1:0-4318 GCA_037385305.1 Chromatiaceae bacterium
TAATGCGCCATCCGGCGCGAGTATATCAATCACTTATGGAGGCGTCTCAGGATACTGCGGCCAAACGGGCCGCCTCTTCCACGTCGACCGACACCAGGCGGGAGACCCCGGGCTCGTGCATCGTGACGCCCAGCAGGTGCTCGGCGATCTCCATAGTCACCTTGTTGTGGGTGACGACGATGAACTGCACCTGATTCGACATGGAGCGGACCATCTCACAGAAACGCCCCACGTTTGCGTCGTCCAGGGGGGCATCCACCTCGTCAAGCATGCAGAAAGGGGCCGGGTTGAGCTGAAAGATCGCAAAAACGACCGCGACCGCCGTGAGGGCCTTCTCCCCGCCCGAGAGCAGATGGATGCTGGAGTTGCGCTTGCCGGGAGGGCGCGCCATGACGGAGACGCCCGTCTCCAGGAGGTCCTCCCCGGTAAGCTCCAGGTAGGCGTGCCCGCCCCCGAAGAGGCGCGGAAAGAGCTGCTGCAGGCCGTGATTGACCTGATCGTAGGTCTCCTTGAAGCGGCTGCGGGTCTCCCGGTCGATACGGCGTATCGCCTGCTCGAGGGTCTCCAGGGCGCGCGCGATGTCCGCATGCTGGGCGTCCAGGTACCGTTTGCGCTCCGACTGCCCCTGAAACTCGTCGATGGCCGCCAGATTGATGTTGCCCAAGCGCTGAATACGGGCCGCAGTCTGCTCCAGGCGCGCCTGCCAAGCCGACTCCGTGGCATCGCCCTGCAGGCTGGCCAGGAACTCGACGGGGTTGCCCCCGGCCTCCGCCAGCTGCTCCTCCAGTGTGCGCCCTCGCACCAGGAGCTCCTGACGTGCGATCCGCCCCTCGGCGACCCCCGACTGCCACTGCTGGACCTCCTGCTCGGCCCGGTGTCGCTCCTGCTCCAGCTCCCGAGCCTTGCGGTCCAGCCCCTCCATTTGCGTCCGCGCCGCACCCAGCCCCTCCTCCACCTCCAGCCGCAGGGCGAGCTCCTCCTCCAGCTGAGATTCCTGCTCGGCGAGGGGCGCCACATGGGCCGCGAGGGCTTCGCGCAGCTCCTCACTGCGCTCCAGCAACTGTGCGCGCTGCTCCCTGGTGCGCTCCAGGTTGCGGGCGGTGGCCTCACGGCTCGCCCGCTGGGACTCGATACTGACCTCGAGGCCGTGCGCCCGCTCCCGCCACTCCCGCTCCGCCTCGCGGGCTTGCGAGACATCCTGCCGAAAGGCCTCCCGGCGCACCCCCAGCGTCTCCCGTTCGGTCGCCAAGCTCTCGATCGCCTCGAGGGCGGCGTGCAGCTGTTCCCGGGCCTCCTCGATCTCGGCGGCGGTGTTGTCCAACCGCTCCGCCAGCTCGGCCTGCTCCGCCGCGAGGGCGGCGCGTCGCTCGTTCTGGTGGTCCAGCCGGGCCTGCCGGCCTGCCAGATCGGCCCGGAGGGAGGCGAGGGACTTATTGAGCTGGGCTGCCTCGGCCACGAGGCGATCGCGTTCGCCCTCAACCCGGCTCCGGGCCTCGCGCAGCCGCTCTTGGTCCCGCTCGAGCCCCTGCACCCGCTCCTCGAGCCCTTCAATCGCTTCGTGGAGGGCCTTGAGCTCCTTCGTCCTGGCGAGCACGCCGCCCACGGCCGCGTCCGTCCTGGCCGTGCGCAGCCAGTTCGGTCCCACCAGTGCACCCGCGGGGGTGACCCAGGCCTCCCCCGGCCCCAGCGCGGAGCGTGCCTGGATGGCCTCCCCGAGACCCTCCGCGATGCGGATCTGCCCTAACAGGCCCTGAAGCGGCCAGGGCGAACGTACGACCCCCATGAGGCTGTCGGGCGGCGTGCCCGCTTCGAACCCCTCGATCGTGGTATCCAAGAGGGCAAGTCCGGCGGCGGCCTCGGCCCCGGCCGGGACGCCTTCCGTGCAGACGGCCCGCAGGTGCTCAGCCAACACCGCTTCCACCGCGGGCTCCCAGCCGGCTTCGACCTGGAGATGGTCGGCAAGCCGGGGGGCCTCCTCAAGCCCCGCTGCCTTCAGCCAATCCGACAGGACCTCGTCCGCATCCCGAAGGGCAGCCTCCTGTAGCGCCATGAGGGAGGCCCTGCGGCCTCCCGCAGTCTGCAGGCCAGCTCGCTCCCGGTTGAGCTCCTCGCCGGCGAGCACCAGGGTCTGCTCCTGCTCGGCCAGGGATGCGCTGACCTGCTCCCGGGTGTCCTCCAGGGCGAGCACCTGCTCCTCCAGCACCTCCTCCCGCTCTCGGCGGGTCAGCAGCTCCGCCAGGAGGGCCGAGGTATCGAGCCTTTCGAGCTCGTCTTCCAGCCGCAGCAGGCGCTGGCGGTCCTGCCCGAGACGCTGTTCCAGATGGTTGATGCGGGCCCGGTCCAGCTGGGCCTGCTGGGCCGGCTCCGCAGCCCGCCGGTTGAGGTCGTCCCACTCCCGCTCCCAGCGCCCGAGACTCGCCTCCGCCTCCCCCACGGCTCGCGCCGCGTCCGTCAGGGCCTGCTCGGCGGTCAGCAGCTGAGGCCCCGCCTCGGCCAGCAGGTGGTCGCACCGGGCGAGAGTCTGCTCGTCGGAGGCGAGATGGTCCTGGGTCTCGGAAAGCTCACGGGCAAGACGGGCGTGCTCGGCCTCCTGCCGCGACCGGCTCTCCCGGGTGAAGCGAATGCCTTGCTCGATCCGCGCGATTTCCGCCCCCAGCGCGTAGTAGCGGCCCTGTATCTCATTAAAGTGATCCGAGGCCTGGGTGTAGTCGTCCCGCGCCCCCTCGATGGCTGCCTCCAGGTGCCGCTGGCGCGCGACGGCGGCCTCCAGGGCGACCTCCTGTCCTCGCAGGTGCTCCTCGCTCTCCCCGAGCTCCCGCTCCAGGGACTGCCAGCGCAGGGCCTTGAGCTCGGCGTCCAGGCGCCGCTCCTCGGCGCGGAGCTGCTTGTACTTCTCTGCCGTGGCCGCCTGCCGCTCCAGGTGTAGCAGCTGCTTCTCCACCTCCTCGCGCACGTCGTCGAGGCGTTCGAGGTTGTCCCGCGTGCTGCGCATGCGCCCCTCGGTCTCCCGGCGGCGCTCCTTGTACTTCGAGATGCCGGCGGCCTCTTCCAGGAAGAGCCTCAGGTCCTCCGGTCTTGCCTCGATGAGGCGGGAGATCATGCCCTGCTCGATGATGGCGTAGGTGCGGGGCCCCAGTCCCGTGCCGAGGAAGAGGTCCTGAATGTCCCGGCGGCGGCAGCGGGCACCATTGAGAAAGTAGCTGGACTGACCGTCCCGGGAGACCTGGCGCTTAACGGAGATCTGGTTGTACTTGGCGTACTCTCCGCCGGCGCTGCCGTCGCTGTTGTCGAAGAGGAGCTCGATGTTGGCTGTACCCACGGGCTGGCGACCGGTGGATCCGTTGAAGATCACGTCCGCCATGGACTCGCCCCGCAGCATCTTGGCAGAGCTCTCGCCCATGACCCAGCGCACGGCGTCGATGATGTTGGACTTGCCGCAGCCGTTCGGACCCACGACACCAACCAGGTTGCTCGGGAAGGGGACCGTCGTCGGATCGACGAATGACTTGAACCCGGCGAGCCTGATCTTCTCCAATTTCATCGGCGGAAGATTACGGAAGCGCCTTTCCCCTTACAAGAGAAGCGGCGGTTCGACCGGGCTTCCGAAGAGCCGGCGCTTGCCGGACATGCAGGGGCATTGCTGGGCAGGCCGCGCCTTGCCCATCTACAATCGCACCGATGGTAGACACCCGGCCCCGATGGCTTCCCGCCCGAAGCGACCCGTAACCTGTTTCGGATGGACCCCATGCCCAGCGCCCCCAGCAAGACCCTGGAGACCTTCCCCAATCCCGAGCCCGGGCGCGACTACACGGTTCGCGTGCGCGTACCCGAGTTTACCTGTCTGTGCCCCAAGACAGGCCAGCCCGACTTCGCCGAGCTGACCCTGGAGTATGTCCCGGACCGCCTCTGCGTCGAGCTCAAGTCTCTGAAGCTCTACGTCTGGTCTTTCCGGGACGAGGGCGCCTTTCACGAAGCAGTCACCAACCGCATTCTGAGTGCCCTGGTAGAGGCAACCCAGCCGCGCTTCATGCGCCTGACGGCCCAGTTCAACGTGCGCGGCGGGATCTACACGACGGTGGTGGCGGAGCACCGTGACCCCGCCTGGCAGGCCCCCACTCCTGTAAGCTTGCCCTGATCGCCGCAGCCGATGCCTGGGCACTGTTTCATCGGGATCGATCTCGGCACATCCGGCTGCCGCGCGCTGGCCATCAACGAAAGCGGTGAGCCGATCGCCCAGGCACGGCAGCCCCTGCGGCCCCCCACACGCACTGGCGAAAACGGCGTCGAGCAATCCCCCGAGCTCTGGTGGGATGCGGTC
>JARRNE010000296.1:0-7904 GCA_037385305.1 Chromatiaceae bacterium
CACGGAGGGCGCCGTGGAGCCAGCATGGAACGTATTTACGGCGTGTCTCGACGGCCCGTACCCGACCCCTTGCGCACAGCTGAGGGATAGCGCTAATCGCCTTCCGCGATACCAGGGATGCGCCGCGTAGCCGCTGGCCCGTGCCGTCAAAGCGGACGTGGCGTACCATTGTTGCTGGGTCATCGAGTTTGCGAGCAAGAAGGTCATCGACAGCTATCGCGACCATCCCGAGCACGTGGCCTTCGCAGACGGACTGTTCCGTCCCATCGCTCGGGGGCGCCTGCGCATCGACTACGAGCTCAGGGAGCGACGCGAAAAGCGGAAGGCTAGTCCGGGAGAGGGTCGCTCATGAGCCAAGCCACCAAGACCATCGTCGCGAGGCAGCGGATGCTATTGCAGAGCTGGCTCGCCGGCCCGATGCAGAGACTCGCGGCCGAGTGCGCCCGCTTCTGGCCCGAACGCCCAGCGCTGGAGCAATGCTTGGTCGGGGGTCTGCACGCCCTGCCCTGGTGCAAGCATCTCTTTGTCCTCGACGCTCATGCCCGCCAGCTCACGGCCAATGTGAGCCCCGCCGGGCTGCTGCCGGACTACTTTGGGCGGGACCGCAGCGGGCGACCCTACTTGAGCCATGCCCTAGCCGGCGATGCCTTCTCCTTGTCCGACGCCTACATCAGCCGCAATGCCCGGCGTCCTTCCCTGACTGCCGTGCAGCGCATCCTGGACGGCAACGGCGGGTTGCTGGGCTTCCTCGGTGCCGACTTCGACCTGCGGGAGCTGCCGCTGACCAGCGAGCTCTATTCACAGCCGGAGCAATGGCTGCAGCTCAAAGGCGACCCGGCGATTCGGGGCAGCCTCTTCTTTCAGCAGCGGGTCGAGAGCCTCCTGGACCGACACATCGACGAGGTGTTGGACCTGCTCACCGAGCTGATCAGCATCCATGGCGTGTTCCACAGCAAGCTGCACTTCTCCAGCTCGCGGGCCACCCTCTGGCTGATCGACGACCCCTTCCGCTACCGCATCTTGGACTTCGACGATCTGGCCGATCCCGGGATCTGTCTCGCCTATCCGCAGCGCGCCTATCCTTCGGACGCCACCATCCCACTGCCGCGCATCAAGGATGTGCTGAATCGATTCCGGGAGCTTCGGTTCATCGACGAGAACATCTATCTGCGCTCGGGATCGTTGAATATCTTCAACGGCATTGTCGGGCTCAATTTCTCCTGCGACGGCTCCCACTACATCCCCTGGGGCGACTTCCTGTCTTTGGCCATGGACTTCTGGATCGGCAGCGGGGGGAGCTGTGCCGTCGGCGACGGGGGTGATCGGTGAGGCGTCACGAGCAGGGGCGCCGAAGTGTCCGCAGACTCGATCCGAGGCAGAGCCTGGATAGCAGTGTTCCCTGCGCCGATCCAGACTCCCGTTGAAAGTATCCCTTGCTGGGGTTTCACCTGACCGCTTCGATCGTATCGTCGAGACGCTGGTCTCTCGGATACGGATCAGGTGCCGCCTCAGCGCAAAACAAGTGATTGAATCAGCCGCGGAACTTCACCAACCGCGTGACCTGGATATCCGAGATGAACACCACACCGGAGTGCTCGTTGTAGAAAGGGGAAAAGCCCTGCAGGATCGGATTCACCAGCTCCTCGGGCACGGCAGCGATGATCATGATCAGCACATCGTCTTCGTTGAACATCAGGTGTCCTTCGTGGAAGCCGTGGCTCCCTTTACCCGAGAGGTTGTTGACGATCGTGTAGCCTTTCACGCCGGCGCGGTCGAGCAGGTCGGTCGCGAAGCTGCGGTGCTCGCCGCCCAGGATGATCTCCAGCTTCTTCAGAGGGCTGAAATTGAGATTCTTCATGCGCCACATAGCTCCAGGAAGGTGGGCACATCAGGACCGCCGGAATAGGTCTGCCGGCGCCATTCGCCCTTGTCATAGAGACACAGGGCCGAGCCCTCGGGATCGATGACGAGTAGCCGGATCCAGCCATTGCGGACCAGCCGATTGACAGCGGCCACCTCTTCGACCGCCTGCCGTGCATGATCGAGGGGTGCCTCGATCAGGGTGATCAACCGCATGGGCTGATGGTAAGGTTGGCCGCCATCGAGCACCGTCTGGGCCGGAAGCCCTGTGCGCAGGTCGCTCAGATTGCCGGTCATGACCCCGAAACGCCCGGCGACGTTGTGATAGACCTTGCTGCCGCTGCCGAAGCGCTCGTTGTCGACCGTGGAGAAGTAGTGCTCCATGTTGATCCATTGCCCGACCACCAGTGGCCCGGTGAGGATGTTCTCCAGAAGCCGCCGCTTGGGGTCCACGCGGTAGTCGTAGGAGTGCAGGAAGGCGCGCCCGTCCAGGGCCTTGGATCGGGTCAACGACCGCCCGGCGATGACGAAGTAGGCGTTGCGCGACAGCCCCCATTCGGGCCGTACCTGGGACCAGTCCATGGCGTTGCGGTGGGCGCGGCGCGCGGCCGCCGCCGGATCGAGCCCCCGCGCGCCCGGCTCCAGGGTGGGCAGACGCTCCTGGGCGCACAGCCGGGACGCCGCGCTCAGACCATTTCTCAACCGGTCGAGATACATGAGGTGCGAGGGCGGCAGCAACGCCAGGTCATGGAGCCGGATCTCGTCGGTCGTCGTATCGTGCAGTGCCGGCACGAACCAGGCGTCATCCGGGATGTGGATCCCGCTGGCGCGCAGGCGGTGGCGAACCTCCGGCTTGTTGGCCATCTGGGCAAGAACGCGGGCGCTGACCAGGCCGTGATTGCCGCCGCAGGCGCCGCAGTCGAGCGCCGATTCGTAGGGGTTGTTCTCCGAGCTGCTCCCGTGGCCCACCAGCAGGATGAAGCGGGAGAATTCCCCGGTGAGCCCGATGGACTGGAGGGCCTGCGTGACGAAGCGGGTCTGCTCATCCAGCGAGAAACCGATGCGACCGACGCGCTCCAACTGCACTTGCGCAAAGGACTGATTGATGCGGTAGGCGTCGCGCAGCCGGTCGATGAAGCGCTCGACGCCCGTATCGTCCCCCATATCATCCAGGCCGAGAGCCGCCGCGAGCACTGGGCAACCGGCTCGATTGCCCAGGGCGCACTCGCGTAGCTCGCGCACCATGCCGTCGGTGATCTGCTCCGAGGCGAGACCGAGCTCCTGCTCCACGGCCTTGACGATCACCGCACGCTGCACGGCACGCACGATGGAGTCCGCCTGCTCGCGCCCCAGCTTGTCGACCACCAGGTGGGTCGACCGCTCGGACTCGTGCAGGCGTCTGCGCCAGCGATTGTAGGCAGTGGGCAGCAGGGTCTTGCCCACCATGTCGAATCCGAACAGCAAGCCGATGGCCTCCACGGTGACGAAGGGGGTCAGCACGGACTCTTTGAGCTCGTGCATGGCCTTTTCCAGCGCCCCGAGGGCGGCCTCGTCCTGCGCCCCGGTGGCGGTCATCTCGACGACCAGGTTCTTGGGCGTCAGCAGGACCGGGCAGAGGTGGGTCTCGCTGCCCTTGCCCAGCTCCATGAAGCTCACGGGAACGCCGAAGAACCCGGCGATCCCGTAGGTCTGGTAGTCGCCCACCGACTCCAGGTTGCGGCGGATGCGTTCGGATCGGGTATCGATGCAGAACAGCGCCTTGGCGAATGGGCGCTTGTCGCGCGCGGCCGGTGGCTCCAAATTCAGCCCCTGCAACAGATCACCCATGGCCTTGGCCTCCATGGCCTCGAGCCAGATCATGCCTTCCCGTTTCAGAAACGCGGACGATGCCTGCAGCAACATGCGCAACTGTTCGGGCGGCAACTGCCGGACCTGATCCGTGAGATTCAGGGTACCGGCCAGCCCCATCAGGCGGGCCGCCTGGCGTTGGGCTTCGAACCGGCGCTTGCGCGGGTGGTAGACGGCGAAGGCCCTGGCGATGCGCCCTTTGTTGCGCCGGAACAAGACGTCTTCCAGGACATGCGCCATCTCCGGAAGCGCCCGGGATCCGTGAAGCTCGCTGCGCAGATAGACCTCGAGAGGCTGCGACTCGATGAGCTCGCGCAAGGCTCGGAAGCTATAGGGTGTCCGGCCCGTGGTCCGCTTGCGCAGCAGGGTGAGCGCCAGCAGCGCGCGCACTGCCATGTAGTCGACCAGGTCGCCCGGGAAGCGCTGCCGCCAGTAATAGTGCGTGGCGTTCGAGCGCCAGCGGATGAATCCGGCCCAGCCATGCAGGCGTGCGAGCTCGTGAGTGAAGTAGGCGACCCAGTGCTCTTCCGGGACCTCGAGCGCGCGAAGCGCCTGGGCGATCAGGCTCTCCGGACTCGCCTCGCCATCGCCCCCCGCTCGGCAAGTACCTCAGGGTCCACTTCTGGTCGCTCAGGCGGCTCAGCGCCGGTCAGCACCGCATGCACATCGTCCGCATCGGCAATCGTAAGATTCTCAACGACCGGACGGTCGCGCTGGGTGAGGTCGGCTAACAACCAGCCGGAGAGATCGAATGGGACAAAAGCGGGCTGCTCTTTGACGAACTGCCGCACGCCCCGTTCCAAGGCGCCGGGGTCGACCTGGCCGCTATCGAAGTAGCGCCGATAGGCGGCGCGCGGCAGGAATCCCCGGGCGTGGAACAGGCGCTCCCCGTTGGCGACCGCCTCTTCGAAGGGCAGGCGCTCGAAGCCGTGCAACGGGTTGTGGTGGATGAAATTGCGCATGGGCCAGAAGAAGGGCACCGGCTCGCCCGCAACATAGATCATGGCGCGAATGCGCAGCTTTTCACCAATAGCTGGGCTCATGTCATTTCCCCCGAGAGGCTGATGCCGGCCAGCACCAGGACCACGAAGGCTAGGCCGAGCAGGCGGGCGGCGGTGGCTCCGAGGTCGCGCTCGAGGTCGACACAGACCGGGCCAGCGATGAGCCCCGGCACGATGCGTGCGCCACTCCAGGCCCACAGCAGCCAAACGGTCAGGATAAGGAGTGCGATTCCCGGACTCGTGGGCAAGGCGTGGACGGTTGTCGCCAATAAGGTGAAAAAGCCCGGGACCAGGGGTGTCGCAACCGCCGCCAGCACGCCTAGCACCAGCAGGCCGGACAGCCTGGGCAGGGTCTGCGCCAAACCACCGCATAGGCCCGCGTAGGCTGCGCCCAGCTCCGATTCGAGGCGACCGGCGAGCCAGGCCAATAGGACGAAGGGAACGCTGAGCCCGAGGGCCTGATAGGCCAACCCGGCGCTGCCAGCCGTGGAGTTGCCGAAGGCGGCCGTCGGCCAAAGCAGTACCCAGGCGGAGGTCGCCATGTATCCCGTCCACAGGCCCAGGTCGCGCAGGGCTAGCGTCCGTAGGGCATAAAGGGCGGCTGTCGCCACGGCCCACCAAGCCATCCAGGAGGGCGGCCTTTCGCCCTGGCTGGCGAGCGCCAGGATCCCCAGTTGCGGCCACAGGATCAGCAGGCCCATCCGGGGCCAGGCGCGTGGGAGCCGGGCGAAAAGCTGGTTGAACAGCATGCTGAAGGGAAAGAGCGGCAGGAACAGCGCCGCGAAGAGGTAGCCGATGGACGTCATGTCAGGACCACCTCAGCAAGACGTTGAGCCGGGTTGCGATGGCGAGTAGGCCGCGGGAGAGCCGTGCGTAGAGTCTCATCACGAAGAACTCTTGGGCCACGAGCCTGTAGAAACTGCGCCAGAGCGCACTGAGCCTGGCTTTGCCGCGCCGGCCGTTTTCCTCAGCGTAGTAAGCGGCCAGCCAGCCAAGCACCACGACCAGAGTCATCAAGATGACCAGGGCGTCGAACCAGATGACATCGATTCCGGCCGCGATGTAGATGCGGTCGCGAAATACCGGGTCCGGATATAGGAAAAGGTCGAAGGCGTGACTGATCAAAGTGTAGCCGACCACGACGATGGTGAATGAGACAAGGATCAGCCCCATCAGGCGCCAGATGTTCTCCGAGCGCATGCGATAGGTGGAGAAGATCAGCTGCGCACCGGTCACCCAGCCGAAGAACAGCAGTACAACGGCGCCTTGCTTTTGGAAGAAATCGCTTGCCACCATCCAATGGGCGAGCACAAGGATGATTGCGGGCACCGCCAGGGTGATGGCCGCCATCAGCAGCCATGGCTGCTGCCGCCTTGCCGATCGACGCTCGACAACGAAGGTATAGAGGTCGTCCTTGGGCACGCCGTCATCGTGGCGAGCCTCACTGATGACGCCGCCCGCGCCGAGAAACAGCGTGCCCTTGAATAGTCCGTGAGCGATCAGGTGATAGACGGCGAGGGAGAAGGCGCCAACGCCGCACTCCATGATCATGAAGCCCATCTGGCCCATGGTCGAGTAGCCGAGCGCCTTCTTGATGTCGTTTTGGGCCAGCATCAGGATCGACCCGATCACCGCGGTGACTAGTCCCACGAAGAAGACCCAATGCAGGACTCCATCGGTGGTAACGAAAACCGGGGCGAAACGGTTGATAAGAAAGCCGCCGGCATTGACGATCCCGGCGTGCATCAGGGCGGACACCGGGGTTGGGCCGCTCATGGTGTAGGGCAGCCAGGTATGCAGCAGAAACTGGGCCGAGCGCGCGAACGCCGCCAGAGCCACCAAACCGGCAGTGGTCTCGGCGAGAGGCAGTCCGAACAGGGTCCGGGTATCCGGCGCACTGGCGAGATACGAGAAGACGTCAGGCAAGGACCAGGTACCGAAAGCTTGATACAGCAGCCCCGCCGCGAGCAGCAGCGGCAGATCGCCGAAGCGATAGGTCAGCAGCGTCCAGGAGGCATAGCGATGGGCGCTTTGGCTCGCCGTGTCGTGTCCGAGGAGGAAATACAGCAACACCCCGATCAGGTGCCAGGCGATCAGGAGCGTAATCAGATCGCCCGCGCTTACCATCAGCAGCAATGCGGCTGTCATCAGGTCGAGCAGGACGAAAAAGCGGGCATAGCCGCGCTCCTCCGCCATATAGCGCATTGAATAAACGTGCACGACCAAGCTGATCCCGGAGACGACAAAGGCCATCAGGGTGCTCAACGGGTCGAATAGAACCACACCCCAGGAAGCCCCCAAACGGATCTCGCCCGCCGGTTTTCCGGCGAGCACCATTCCGAGCATACGCACGCTGTCGCGGTGCAGACTGGGCGCCGTCAGATAGGTTGCAATGGCCGCGACGACCGGCAGCAACAAGACGACTACCACAAGACCTTCCATCAGCTCACGCCGCTACCTGACTTCGGACTATGAGTCATCACTATTCGTGTGTTCCGGACCGATCTAAATCGGGCATCCGGATTCGCCGCGCCTGTTACAACCCTGATCACGGAGGAGCCGCCTCTATCGAGCTACCGGGCACAACTTGGTTTAAGAAGATTCGTGCGACGGGAGTCTACGTGTGCACGAGAAAAGGGTAAAATAGATATACCAATTCAAGCGGATAGATGGTTATCGATGGGCCCGGCAGGAGAGCTGTAGGGGGTTCTGGGATGATCCGGGCTTACACCGAGCCGGAGAAGGGGCGGGAATCTGTGGCGCAGGGTCCGTTGCCCTTCCAGTTGTCGACCTTGTCGAGCACCATCCGCTCCATTCCGGCCTCGAGCGCTCGCACCTGCTGGGCCGACGCCGGGTCGGCAGTGGCGAGGATCTGTGCCCCCCGGATGCCGCCGCTGCGGGCGCCGTTGATGGCCACCGTGGCAACTGGCACCCCTGGGGGCATCTGCACGATCGACAGCAGCGAGCGATCTCGAAGAAGCGGGGCCGAGCGGCATTGGTCCCCTTAACAGGCGATGTTCAGCGGGATCGACTACGAGGCACGCAGCAGTTGGTCTCCCGCGGGCTGATCGCTGCCCTTCAAGCTCTTGGCCACTTGGTATGCCCAAGTCACATACCGGATCGAAATCTGGTAGACATCGAGTTGCTCATGCCAGAATTGCATTTCTTTTCCGATTACGACAACGACAACGTTTG
>JARRNE010000297.1:0-4302 GCA_037385305.1 Chromatiaceae bacterium
ACCGCAGCGATGGCACCAGGTGCTCCCGCCCTTGACATCGTGGACGTTCCCGGTATAGGCGTAGCGAACCCCCTGGCGTTGGGCAATGCCGCGGGCCCGGGTCAGGGTCGCCGGCGGCGTGGCGGGCACGTCCAGCATCTTCCAATCCGGGTGGAAGGCGGTGAAGTGCATCGGGACGTCGGGCCCGAGGTGCTCCACGACCCAGGCGGTCATGGCCTCGAGCTCCGCATCGGAGTCGTTGTAACCGGGGATCAGAAGGGTGGTGAGCTCGAACCAGACCGATGTCTCCCGCTTCAGGTATTCGAGGGTCTCCAGCACCGGCTGCAGCCGTCCGCCGGAGACGCGATGATAAAAGTCCTCGGTGAATGCCTTGAGGTCCACATTGGCGGCATCCATGGCCGCGAAGAGCTCCTCGCGCGCCCCGGGAAGGACATAGCCCGCAGTAACAGCGACGTTCCTGATCCCGCGCTCGCGACAGGCAAACGCGGTGTCACAAGCGTACTCGAGAAATATGACAGGATCGTTGTAGGTGTAAGCAACGCTGCGGCACCCGAGCTCCGCCGCCTTCCGGGCAACCGCCTCGGGCGAGGCGCTTGCGGCGAGGGTATCGATCTCCCTTGACTTGCTCATATCCCAGTTCTGGCAGAACTTGCAGGACAGGTTGCAGCCGGCGGTCCCAAACGAGAGGACGGGGGTACCCGGCAGGAAATGATTAAGGGGCTTCTTCTCGATTGGGTCGACGCAGAAACCGCTGGAGCGGCCGTAGCTGGTGAGCACGATCCGGTCGTCCTCGCAGGCGCGCACGAAGCACAGCCCTTGCTGGCCAGACTTCAGCTTGCAGGCCCGGGGACAGACGTCGCACTGGATGCGCCCGTCCTCGAGGCGGTGCCAGTATCGCGTGGGATGATGGCTGGGCTGAACCTTCATGCGCACCTCCTGTCGTCGGACTGTCGGCCGGGCGCCCCGCGGCGTTGACTCTTCCACTAAAATACTAGTCGAGTGAGACAGGCTGACGGGAGGGACGACCATGGGAAGCATTCGTCATCCGGCGGTAGCCGGTCTGTTCTATCCGGCGGACCCCGAGGAGCTGCGCGGGGCGGTCCTGGGGTTCCTGAGCGCAGGTAAGGTCGACCAGGACGTAGCGCCCAAGGCGATCGTCGCCCCCCACGCGGGCTATATCTACTCGGGGCCCGTGGCGGGCAGTGCTTACGCGGAGCTTGCCGGCCGATCGTCAACGATCAAGCGGGTCCTGCTGCTCGGGCCTTCCCATCGCGTCCCCTTCCAAGGACTGGCCTACAGCGCTGCAGACAGGTTTCTCACACCGCTGGGCGCCATCGCCGTGGACCGCGACGCCTTTGACCTAGTCAGCGACCTGCCGCAGGTACGTCAGATGGAGAGTCCGTTCGAGGGCGAGCACTGCCTGGAGGTACAGCTGCCCTTCCTGCAGCTCGTGCTGGACGACTTTCGCATCGTGCCCTTCCTCGTTGGTGAGGCCGGGACGGATGAGGTGGCGGAGGTTCTGGAGCGTCTCTGGGGGGGCGCGGAAACCTTGATCGTCATCAGCTCGGACCTGAGTCACTACCTGGACTACGAGAGCGCCAAGCGAATTGACACCGAGACCAGCCGGGCCATCGAGGCCCTACGTCCCGAGGCCATCGGCTACAACCAGGCCTGCGGCCGCAACCCGCTGAACGGACTGCTGCGCGAGGCACAGCGCCACGGGCTGCACGCCCGCACGCTGGACCTTCGAAGCTCCGGGGACACCGCCGGGCCACGCACCCAGGTGGTCGGGTATGGGGCCTATGCACTCGCCTGAGCCCACCCCGCTCGACGGAGACGAACAGCGCGCCCTGCTGGAGGTCGCCCGGCAATCCATCGACCACGGCCTCAGAGAGGGGCGGCTTCTGGCAGTCGACCCGGCGGCCTATCCGCCCAGGCTTCGCACCCCGGGGGCGGCATTCGTCACCCTGCACGAGCGCGGCGAGCTGCGGGGCTGCATCGGTCACCTGGAGGCAATCGGGCCGCTGGTGCGGGATGTGGCGGAGAACGCGTTTGCGGCTGCCTTTCGGGACCCGCGCTTTCCTCCGTTACAGCCGCATGAGCGCGACCATCTGGAGATCGAGATCTCGGTGCTGACGGCACCCGAGCCCCTGGATTGCGCCTCCGAAGACCAGCTTCTCCATCAGATCGTCCCCGGACGGGATGGGCTCATCCTCGCCGAGGAGAGGGCCCGGGGGACATTCCTGCCTGCCGTCTGGGAAGGTCTGCCGGACCCACGGGACTTTATCCGGCACCTCAAGATCAAGGCGGGATTGGGGCCGGACCACTGGTCGGACGCGATCAGGGTCTGGCGTTATCACACCCAATCCTTCTCGGAAGACAGCCGACGCACGTGATTTCTGCGTTTCTTCGCCTGTCGGGCGGAGCTGCAGGCCGCAAAGCCCTCGGCAAGCCCCAAGGGATGTGTTCGGGGCTTTTCTTTCCAGAACCGATGCCGCCGCAGACGGCCGGGAATCCGAACGCGAAGGATCTATGGCTCCCTCGACCCTTGGGGACCTTGCTGCCGGCTTTCCCCTAGGCGATTAGCGTCGTGGCTTAGCTGAAAACCAAGATGGGGGCCGGGTACGGGTCGGCGGGACCCTCGGCGCCACGGAGGGCGCCGTGGAGCCTGCATGGAACGTATTTACGGCGTGTCTCGACGGCCCGTACCCGACCCCTTGCGCACAGCTGAGGGATGGCGCCAATCGCCTCGCGCAAAGGGCGACTGCGGGGTAAGCTGGCGCGAAAGGGCGCACGCTTGGCGGAGATGCAGCCCCCCGTTCTATTTGGTGCTCCCTAGGGGACTCGAACCCCTGTTACCGGCGTGAGAGGCCGGCGTCCTAGGCCACTAGACGAAGGGAGCGGATGAGCGGGCGAAAACTTAGTATTATACGAGTCTGTCCTTGCCGCTCAAGCGTGGATTAGCGGCGGTGTGTGGGGTCACCGGAACGGCCGCGGCGAGGCCGGTGCGGAGACCCAACGCCACGAACCCGACCCTACGCCGGGTGCTAATGAAAGAAGGAAACACGAACAGCTTGACGGAGGCTTCGTCTACCGCTCCCCGGATCGTTCCGCGTCCCGAGCACAACATCTCCCGGGCCAACATCAGTGAGAATGCACTGAAGGTCCTCTACCGGCTGCGGCAGAGCGGCTATCAGGCCTATCTGGTGGGCGGCGGGGTGCGGGACCTGTTGCTTGGGCGGGAGCCCAAGGATTTCGACGTCGCCACCGACGCGAAGCCGGAGGAGGTGCGGGGCGTGTTCCGCAACTGCCGGCTCATCGGGCGACGTTTCCGGCTGGCCCATGTTCACTTCGGCTCGGAGATCATCGAGGTGGCGACCTTCCGCGGCGCCGGGGCGGATCTGGACGAGGAGCTGGACGCGCGCCTGCTCGAGAACGGCATGATCGTGCGTGACAACATCTACGGCACGATCGAAGAGGACGCCCTGCGGCGGGATTTCACCGTTAACGCGCTCTACTACAATATTGCGGACTTCTCACTGGTGGACTACGCGGCTGGACTCGAGGACCTGCGCGCCGGCTGTCTGCGCCTTATCGGC
Organism: Chromatiaceae bacterium; assembly: GCA_037385305.1. Taxonomy (GTDB): domain Bacteria; phylum Pseudomonadota; class Gammaproteobacteria; order Chromatiales; family Chromatiaceae; genus JARRNE01. The sequence continues at coordinate 3,600 of JARRNE010000297.1, forward strand.
CGAGATCCGGAGCGGCGCTATCGGGAGGATCCGGTGCGAATGCTGCGTGCCGTGCGGTTCGCGGCCAAGCTGGGGTTCTCCGTCGAGCCTGTCTGCGAGCGTCCGCTGCTGGAGCTGGGGTATCTGCTGGGCGAGGTTCCGCCGGCGCGCCTGTTCGAGGAAGTGCTCAAGCTGTTCCAGGGCGGTACAGGTCTCGCCGCCTTCGAGAAGCTTCGTCATTACGGCCTCTTCGCACAGCTGTTTCCGGCCACGGATCGCTGCCTGGCACGGGAGCAGGAGTCGTTCCCCATCACCTTCGTGAGCCGAGGGCTGGCGAATACGGATCGACGAGTCCAGGAGGGCAAGCCGATCACGCCGGCCTTCCTGTTCGCCGTGCTGTTGTGGGAACCGGTGCGGCAACGGTATCAGGAGCTGTTGGGCCCGGAGACGGGCCCTGTGGAGGCGATGCTGGCGGCCTCCGATGGGGTCTCCGGGAGGCAGCAGGGGACGGTGACCATACCGAAACGTTTCGGTCTGCCCATGAAGGAGATCTGGGCACTGCAGCCGCGGCTGGAGCAACGCGACGGTAAGCGGCCCTATCGGGTGCTGGCGCATCCCCGGTTCCGCGCGGCCTATGATTTCCTGATCTTGCGGGCGGACGCCGGGGAGGCGGAGATGGAGCTCGCGCAGTGGTGGACCCAATTCCAGGAGGCGGACGGGCAGC
>JARRNE010000298.1:0-4650 GCA_037385305.1 Chromatiaceae bacterium
GGCATAATGCGCATTGGACAGGCCACCCCAGCCGCCTGGACCGGGACTTGGCCCACCCCTTCGGCAGCGTCGGCTACGCCAAGGAGGAGCTGCGCGCTGAGATCGCTTCCCTGATAATCGGCGACTGGCTTGGCATCGGCCATGACCCGGGCCAGCACGCCGCCTATGTCAAGAGCTGGGTCCAGGTCCTGAAGGAGGACCCGAAGGAGATCCTGCGGGCGTCACGGGGTGCGGATATGATCACCGGATATCTGCTGGGCCTGGAGAAGGAGCGACTGCCTACGAACATGGAGAAGCTGACCCAGGTCGAGCGGCCGGCCGCACCGGAAAAGGCCGAGCGCCAACCGGCGCCGCGGCGAGTCAGGGCCACGGGCGGACGCGATCGATGATTCCATGCAGATGGAGCGGATGAATGAGCCAATTGATCCTGGACGTGCCGGACGAGTCTCTGTTGTCGCTCAAGTTGTCCGATGAAGCCGCCGCGGCGGAGATCCGCCTCGCGGCCTCCGTGAAGCTCTACGAGCTCGGGCGCCTGTCGTCCGGGGCGGGAAGACGAGCTGGAGCGCCAGACATCCCTTGCCTGAGGTGATCTGCAATACCTCGCCGCTCCAGTACCTTCACCAGATCGGGCATCTGGAGCTGCTACCGAAATTGGTCTCGCGGATCACGGTCCCGACCGCCGTTGCCCAAGAGCTGGCCGAGGGCCGGCGCCGGGGCCTCGATCTTCCCATCCCCGAAGCGCTGGCGTGGGTCGACTTGCGCGCCCCATCGAGCGAGAAGGTCTACCGCCTGGTCGCGGATCTCGGTCCTGGAGAAACCGGCGTCCTGCTCTTGGCCATGGAACGGACCGATCCGGTCGTGATCCTGGATGATGCGCTGGCAAGACGCCATGCCGAGATTCTCGGGATCGCGCTGACGGGGACGCTTGGGATCTTGTTGGACGCCAAACGCCGCGGGCTGGTGCCGGCGGTGACCCCTCTGGTCGACGCCCTCCAGCGTTTTGGCTTCCGGCTCAGAGAGGGGACCCGAAACGCTGTTTTGCGTATGGCGGGAGAGTCGTAGCGCCGTTGCCCCAAACAATGGGCGTAATCGGGAGCCTTTTCCGCTGTCAATCGGCCCACGCAGGCCGTCTCGGTCAGCCCGACCGGCAGCAAACGGCCATTATGTGTAGGTCCAAACTATGTGAAGTCCCGGCGCCGATTCCCGGGCGATCGTGGGCTCAGGTTGGCAGTTACTTCACATAGTGTGCGGGCAGGCATTCGCGACTCGACGCTGGACAGATCAGCCTGATCGTGAGCGGGTACTTGGGAGTTCCCTGAAACAGAAGGCGCAGTTCGGCACTTCCCGGGTCTGATCAGCATACGTGCAAAAAGTGGTAACGACAGTGTTTCGTCATCGATCAGCGCGAAGACGTAATTTTCAACTACTTTATCTGAAGAATATTTTCTCTTACGGGTCTGATTCCAGTAACCAATCTTCGACAGCCGAGCAGCACCCTCAAGAGCAACTTATCTGATTAATCGGGTGGACATTTTTCGAAGAATACTACTTTTTGCACGTATCCTGATCAGACCCGAGTCAGCCGCGCATTCCGTGCTACAAGCTGGCGCTGCGCATGGGCCAGGGTCTGGACTTCCCCCAGCGGTTTCAAGCCAGCGGACGCTTAGGGTTCTACTCCCGAGTCATCAAGGAAGGCGAGATCGGCGCTGGCGACGCCATTGAGCTCATCGAGCGCGACGACGCCTCCGTGACCATCGCGGAGTTCATCCATGCTTACCTGCACGAGACCCACGAGCCGGAGCGCCTCAAGCGGGTGCTTCGCTCCCGCGACTTGGGGCAAGCGTGGCGTGAGTACCTCGAGGCGGCGCTCAAGAAGGCCGAGATGCGCATCGGCTCCGAGGGATGGGAGGGCTACCGCACCTTCCTCGTCGACCGCAAGGTGCCGGAGAGCGAGGCCATTACCTCGTTCTATCTGAGGCCCGAAGACGGCGAGCAGCTGCCCGCCCACCGGCCCGGGCAGTTCCTGACCTTCAGGTTGGAGATTCCGGGTCATACGACGCCGATCACCCGCACCTACACGATCTCCGACAGTTATCATCCGGAACACTACCGCGTCAGCATCAAGCTGGAGCCGGCGCCAGCAGACTGCCGCGACGCGCCGCCCGGTCTCTCATCCAACTATTTTCATGATCACGTCGAGCCGGGTACGAAGCTCTGCGTGCGCGCACCCCGGGGCAAGTTCCACCTGGACCCCGTCGACGATGCCCCGGTCGTGCTGCTGAGCGGAGGCGTGGGCCTCACGCCGATGATCAGCATGCTCAATGCCATCGTGGTGGCGGGCTCCAAGCGGGCGGTGTGGTTTATCCACGGCACCCGCAACGGCCGTGAGCACGCGATGGGTGAGCACGTGCGTCAGGTAGCGGCGGCGCACGATAACGTGCGAGCACATATCGTGTACAGTCGTCCGGGTCCGGACGATGTCCGCGGCCGTGACTATGACAGTGCGGGTCATGTGAGCGTCGAGCTGCTGAGGCAACTGGTCTCCGGCAACGACTTTGATGGTTACCTCTGCGGGCCGACGCCGTTCATGAAGTCCCTGTACAACGGCCTGCTTGCGTGGGGCGTGCCCGAGACGCGCATCCACTACGAGTTTTTCGGGCCCGCCAAGGCCCTGAAGGAGCGGGCCGAAGCAGCGCCAGGTGTGCCTGCCGAAGGCGCCGAGGCGTTCTCGGTGACTTTTGCGGGCTCAGGTGTCACCGTTGCCTGGAATGCGTCGGCTGGCAGTCTCCTCGACCTTGCCGAAGTCCACGGCCTGCACCCTGAGCACAGCTGTCGGTCGGGCATTTGCCACACTTGCATGAGCGCACTGCGGGAAGGCGAGGTGGAGTATCTTCTCGAACCCGCAGACATGCCGGATCCCGGCTGCGTGCTCATCTGTTGCTCGCGCCCGCAGTCGGACGTGGTAATCGACATCTGACGTCAGCGACAGGAGACGGGGCGGGGAGCTCGATCACATGAGCAGGAGCATGTTGAAAGGCTCATCTACAGATGAGCGCACATGGACACAAGAGCGAAGGGGTCGGCAGAGGGTAATGGATCAAAGGCCGGCGCCTGTAAGAATTCGCCTGGCGGCGGATTCCGCGTCGCAAGCCTCTTTGTGATCTTCCCACTCTAGATTCTGGCGCTGAGAGGGGACAGCCATGGCACAACGATACGACGCAATCGTCATCGGCACGGGACAATCCGGGCCGTCCGTGGCGGCAAGACTCACAAAGGAAGGCGTCAAGACGGCCATCATCGAGCGCAAGCTCTTCGGCGGCACCTGCGTCAACACCGGTTGCATCCCCACGAAGACCCTAGTGGCGAGCGCCCGCGCCGCCTACATGGCGCGCTGGGCGGCGGATTTCGGCGTGACGATCGGCGGGCCGGTCACGGTGGACATGAAGCGCGTCAAGGCCCGCAAGGATGAGGTGTCCGGACAATCCAATCAGGGGGTTGCCAACTGGCTCAAGACCATGCCGGGCCTCACCGTGTATGAGGGACACGCCCGCTTCGAAGGTCCCCGGACGGTTCGGGTAGACGACTCGCTGCTGGAGGCCGAAAAGATCTTCATCAATGTCGGCGCGCGCGCCTACATTCCCGATATGCCGGGTCTGAGCGATATTGAGTACCTCACCAACTCGAGCATGATGGCGGTGGACTTCCTGCCCGAGCATCTGCTCATCATCGGCGGCAGCTACATCGGGCTGGAGTTCGCGCAGATGTACCGCCGTTTCGGCAGCCGGGTCACCGTCGTGGAACAAGGCGATCGCGTGATGAAGCGCGAGGACGAGGACGTGTCAGCAGCCGTGCAAGAGATACTCGAGAACGAGGGCGTGGCAGTGCGTCTCAAGGCCGAGTGCATCGCCGTCGAGAAGCGGACCGACGGCGTGGCGGTCAAGCTGGACTGCGCAACGGGGCCGCGAGAGGTCATCGGCAGCCACCTGCTGCTGGCGGTGGGCCGCGTGCCCAACACGCACGATCTGGGGCTGGATGAAGCCGGCATCGCGACCGACGATCGCGGCTTCATTCCCGTGAACGACCAGCTGCAGACGAACGTCCCGGGCATCTGGGCCATGGGGGATGTCAACGGCCGCGGCGCCTTCACCCATACCTCCTACAACGATTACGAGATCGTGGCCGCCAACCTGTTCGACGACGATCGGCGCAAAGTCTCCGACCGCATCCTCTGCTACGGCCTGTTCATCGACCCGCCCCTCGGCCGCGTTGGCATGACCGAGCGGGAGGTGCGGGCCTCAGGGCGCGGGGCGCTCATCGGAACGATGCCCATGACACGGGTGGGGCGCGCGCGGGAGCGCAGCGAGACCCAGGGCTTCATGAAAATCCTGGTCGATGCCGAGACCAGGCGGATCCTGGGCGCGGCCATCCTGGGCGTGGGCGGGGACGAGGTGGTGCATTCGATCCAGGACGTGATGTACGCCGATGCGCCCTACACCGTCATCCAGCGGGCCATGCATATCCACCCGACGGTCACGGAGTTGGTTCCCACGCTCATGGGCGACCTCAGGCCGCTGGGGTAAACGAAGATAAAGGAGTCCAAGACAAAAAGGGGCCAGAGCCTGAGGTATCCCCACAAATCCGGCCGCTCCG
>JARRNE010000299.1:0-4293 GCA_037385305.1 Chromatiaceae bacterium
GGCGGTTCGATCCCGCCTGGCTCCACCAAACCCCCGACCGGCCCAACTGCTCAAGGTGATTGACTGTGCCGGCGCTCGTCCAAGTCCCCATCGTCTAGAGGCCTAGGACACCGCCCTTTCACGGCGGCAACCGCGGTTCGAATCCGCGTGGGGACGCCATGCAAATCAAATTAAGCGGATAGGGACTTAACTCCGCCACGCCCTTGGGATCGTCGGGCAGTTCCCGGGAACATTCCGAGCGACCACCCCCAAAACTATTTCCCGGCCCGATCGAAGAGCTACCGACGGTCGCATGGAGAACTCATATGGAGCGGGTACTGGTCCCCCTGAGCTCGCGAAACTCGGCCTCGGCGCGCATCTGGGCGTTCTAGAGCTTGTTGAGCTCCGCGCCGACGCTGGCGACGAAGCTGTCGATCGCTTCTTCCAGGCGGTCAACCCGTTCTTCGACGGCTGGCATGGTCATGATCTTGCGCCCGAATGTCGCTGTCTTGCCGGTCATATAACCGGTGCAGCGGCCCGGCTTGCCGACGATGGCGGGTTTTCCGCATCAAACGTCCGGAGGGTGCAACCCGTCGGCCGCGCCCGGTACGCGGCGAGTGGCGTGCTGAAATCCGGGTCGTCGGCGGCATATCCTGAGTAGAGGCGCCGGGATTCGCGCTGGATGCGCAAGGTGGTGAATTCCTTCCAACGGCCGCTCAGGTAGATACAACGCATGTCGAGCATGGCGCGGGCGCCGGACAGGATCCAACGCATACCGGAACGCTCCATGCGGTCTTTGACGACAGACCAACAGGCCCCTTACATGACAGCGGAGGCGAGGGGGAAGCCGTGTTCGAGGTAGACGGCGGAGGCCATGCGACGGACGTTGTTTTCAGATCGTGGCTCGTTCCTCGCAGGATCTGACCTAATTCGTTCGGGCATCCGACGTGGTGGCCGGCTTCTAGTCCTTGTGTTTGTTTCCTGCCTTCGCTGCCTCAGATGGCCCAGCCGTCGTCACGGTCGGTTGCATTGCCGTAAGGCCCCCGTGTCTCTCGAACCGCCCAGCGGATCGCTTGCGCAGTTTCTTTGCCCACGCCGGGCACGGAGGCCAGCGTATCCGCAGGAGCGCTGATGACGGCCTGGACAGAGCCGAATCGATCCAGGAGACGCCTCGCCCGCTCTGGCCCGACGCCCGGCAGGCCTTGCAGGATATGGCTCTGGACTCGCACCTTGCCGCGCGGCCGGCGGCCTTTTCGTGCCAGCGCTCCGGCCGCATACGCGCGGTCCTGATGCGCAGCGTACCGAATCAGACAGGCGGTCTCCTGTGGCCCCATGGACCGGAGAACAGGGATCCCTATGAATAGGCTCAGGGTCACCAGCGCACCCTGGATGGCCTCGCGCCGCATCCGGGACCCGGCGACATCCTGAGACCTGCCCTCCAGGATCAGGGCACCGCGGAGGGGCGCTGCGGCAAGCCGAAGCGCTTGAGCAAACAGGCGGCCGTCCTTGATCGAGGCAAGGAGATCCGGCAGCGTCTTCCGTTCGAACAGTAAATGGTCATCAACCAGATAATCGCCCACCGCCAGCCGCTCGACCCGCAGCTCGAAGCATTCACACGCATGAAGGGCCTTCAATACCGCTCCCGACGGCTCACGGTCATCGACGACCAGCGAGAACCTCTGACCTCCATCCATCGGTGTAACCTGTCCGCGTGACACTCGTAACATCCAACAGTAGCGCAAGCTGCCCGAGGCAGGAGCTCGACTTCCAGCAGCGATATATTCGGGACGGACGGGCGCGACGGTCCTGCACTGGTACCGGTGCCGCCGAATAGAAGACCATCGCTCGCGAGGATGTGCAATGCACGACCATGACAAGTATCCCTGTCCCTGCTGCGGCCACTTGGTGTTCGACTTCCAGCCGGGGTTCCACCAGATCTGCCCCGTCTGCGGCTGGGAGGACGATCTGACACAGCTGCGCTTCCCCTTGATGCCCGGGAGCAGCAACGGCGTGAGCTTGCGGGACGGCCAGCAGAACTACCAAGACTACGGCGCCTCGGAGCGGCGCAACCTGGGCACGACGCGCCCTCCTGTGGAGGGCGAGAAGGTCGAGCAGGGATGGCGGCCCGTGGATCCGGCCGTCGACAACGTGGAGCACCCACGCCGCGGAGTCCGCTATGCCGACTCCTATCCCCTGAGCGATACAACCGTCCTCTACTACTGGCGCTCGACTTACTGGCGGCGGGTGGTGGGATAGGCCTGCCAGCCGCCAGTCGCCGGCCCCCCAATCATTTTGTGAGTCAACAAAACTTTATCTGGGTTGCCTTCTCAAATATTTTCGCCTCCGGTAAGGTGGGGAAAGCCAACCCGGACGGTTGGATAAGGCGATACGAGATTTGACGGAAATCACCTGAAGTGGGCGGCCACTTGCTGAGACGCCACCCGGGCAAGCTGGGAGGCAGCTTGCCCTCCGCCCCAGGGAGAGCCATTGGGGTCGCCAACGTATTATGCCGCGAGGGGCGATCGGCATGAGCCGACAAGAACAAGTCGCGGCGCTGGAAGCGGAGGTCCCTCATCCGATAGGTCGCCCGTTAGCCTGCCGTCGCGCCCCCGCGCTGCAGCCGCAGGGTGACCGTACCGCCCCGGCTGGGGTCCGGATCTGGATGCCGGCCACGTACCGGCGGCGCGAATGCATCGACATTAGCGCCTGGCAAGGCCGTAGGCGCCGGAAAACGGGGTTGCGCTTGCCTTCCCCCGGCCACCGGTGAGATGCCTGAACCGTGGACTGGTTCACACCTTGGCAGCGCTTCCATGACTATATTGTTCGAGGTCGGCATGGGGCTGTCGACATATCGTGAGAGGTTGGGGGGGAGGCCGCCGCGGATTTCCGAGGCGGCCTCGGCCTTTCGGGGCAAGGGCCCGGCCTGTTGCAGTCGGCTCTTCTTTCCCTGCCTCACCCAGAACCGGCCTTTCCCCCGGTAGAATCGCGGCCTCCACAGCCTCTCGGGAAGATGTCCGCCAAGCCTCCGAAGTCCCGCCGCGCTTCTTCCAGCTTTCGAAGCGTGCGGTTGGCCGTCGGCGTCCTCGTGGCCAAGGTGCTCGCCGGGGCTGGGCTGATGTCCCTGCTTCTCGTCTTACCCCTGCGTTGGATCAATCCCCCCACCACATCCTTCATGGTGCAGCATTGGGTGGCGACCTGGCACGACGGGCGTAAGCGCCCTTCCGGCTATCACGAGTGGGTGGATTGGTCGGCGATCGCGCCCGTCCTGCGCCTCGCCGTGGTGTCAGCGGAGGATCAACGGTTTCCCCGCCACTGGGGCTTCGACTTCACGGAGATCGGCAATGCCATCGCCGACTACGATCGCACGGGCCACCTGCGCGGTGCCAGCACCATCTCCCAGCAGGTCGCGAAGAACCTCTTTCTCTGGTCCGGCCGCAGCCTGCTCCGCAAGGGGCTCGAGGGCTGGTTCACCGCTCTGATTGAGCTCACCTGGCCGAAGCGGCGCATCCTGGAGGTGTATCTAAACATCGCCCAGTTCGGCCCTGACACCTTTGGGGTCGGACCCGCGAGCTGGCGGTACTTCTATCGGCCCCCCGCCGTTGCGGACGCCCGTCAGGCCGCCCTGATGGCCGCCGTGTTGCCGGACCCCGATCGCTACCGGCTCGATGCGCCTTCCCGCCATGTCCGGCGACGCGCCGCCTGGATCGCCCTGCAGATGCACCGCCTGGGCCCCCGCTACCTGCGGGGCCTGTGAGGCCCTTTCAGAAGAAGGCGCCGGGCATGAACGCGATCAATCCCCGCGACATGGGCTGCAACTTCTTTGCGGGCTCCGGCCACAAGTGGCAGTGCGCCCCGGGCAGACCGGATTCTTATCTCGGTCGTTACAGGAGCAGCAGGCCGTTTGCAGGTTAGCATGCGCAACCAGTAGGGCGGATTAGCCGCCGGGCACTCCCCGCGGGGAGCTGCTCCGGCTGCCGTTGCTCGGGGATCGATTCGCATTCCCATGGCCCAGGGGGCAATGGATGACTGCAGGTCCCCAACCTATGCTATGTTTCGCGCCTTCCAGCAGATTCCTTTTGGCCGTGGTGCATGCATGCCCATCCCCGATAAGCTGCGGACCGACGGTCCACCGATCGCTTTTTTCGCGCTGGTCGTCGCCGGCAAGACCTACTCCCTTTGGGTCTATCTGACCAGCAGCCCCGCGCTTTGGGGGATGCTCAGGAACATCGGGGCACTGCAGGAGTATGGCCACGGGGCCGGGTATTACCTGACCAACCAGCTGTCCTATCTCCTCTACTTCGTGACTGCTCTGGC
>JARRNE010000300.1:0-12660 GCA_037385305.1 Chromatiaceae bacterium
AACGGGACGACATCCGTGCTTGCTTGGCCTACGCCCACCGTTTGGTCGAGCATGAGCGGGTCGAGCCCCTGATCGTCGGCGCCGCCGCGTGAAGGTCCTGCTGGACACCTGTGTTTGGGGCGGTGCGGCCGAGACCCTGGTCGCGGCGGGACACGATGTGCGTTGGATGGGCGACTCGGACGCGGACATCACGGCAGTATTGAAATATGCCGACATGCAGGACTTGGGGTGACCGAATGAGCATGAAACCCTGGTACAAGGTCGCGACCCCGAGAGAGGACTTGCGGGAAGGTCGGCCACTCGACGCGGCCGAGTTCGCCGTCCACCTGGATCACGTCCGGGACGGGCGGGCCTTCGAGGATTACCAGGACCCCGAGCGTTTCTTCGACCGCGCCTATCTCACCAAGAACTTGACCCTCCTGGGCTCCCAGGTTCTGCGCCGCCTCTCGGGCGAGATGACCGAGACCTCGGCGGTGTTCAACATGGCGACTCAGTTCGGCGGCGGTAAGACTCACGCCCTGACGCTGCTCTATCACCTGGCGAACGGGGGTCCGGAGGCGCGGGCGTGGACCGGCGTCCAGACGCTGCTCAGGGACGCGGGGGTTGCTCAGGTACCAAAGGCCGCAACCGCTGTGTTCGTTGGCACGGAATTCGATTCCATCCGCGGGCGCGGAGGGGAGGACGGCAGCCCGAAGCGGATGACGCCCTGGGGCGAGATCGCCTTCCAGCTTGGCGGCGCGGCGGCATTTGCCGTGGTCGAGTCCCACGACAAGCAGGGAGAGGCCCCCGGGGGTGACGTCATCCGGGACTTTCTGCCCCAGGATCGCCCCGCCCTGATCCTCATGGACGAGCTGATGAACTACATCAGCCGCAGCCGCAAGAGCGGGCTCTCCGCGCAGCTCTACGACTTCCTGCACAACCTGTCGGAGACGGCGCGCGGTCAGCGTGGTGTTGTCCTGGTGGCCTCCATCCCGGCCTCCGAGCTGGAGATGACTGCGGAAGACCTGTCGGACTACGACCGGTTCAAGAAGATGCTGGACCGGCTGGGCAAGCCGGTGGTGATGTCGGCCGAGGCGGAGACCTCCGAGATCATCCCCCGTCGGCTCTTCGAGTGGGACTTACGGGCGGGTCCTGCTGACCAAAGACGCGCTCGCCGCCTGCAACCACTATGCGGACTGGCTGCTCGAGCATCGGCAGCTGATCCCCTCCTGGTTCCCGGTGGATGCCGCGCGCAAGCAGTTCGGGGACACCTACCCGTTTCATCCCGTCGTGCTCTCGGTCTTCGAGCGCAAGTGGCAGACGCTGCCCCGCTTCCAGCAGACCCGCGGGGTGCTCCGGCTGCTCGCCCAGTGGGGGGCAGCAGCACAAGGAGGCGAGCCTCCCGGAGATCCGCCTCGCGGTCGCGGAGCCCAGCCTGGACATGGGCAACATCGAGACGGTGCTGGAGGAGCTGCAGACCAACTGCTACCGCCCGCGGCGTGGCGAACGGCACGCTCGCCTACCTTGGTAAGACCCCCGACGGTCGTTGCGAACCCTTCTTTTTCGAGCAGGACATCGAGTCGGAGGAGATCGAGCTCAGCGACGACATGTTCATCGTCACGGCGGAGGAGGCGAAGAAGTGCATCGAGCCGCCTGCGCTCAAGTACATCGAGGTGCGCCCCGACCAAGCGAGCATATAGCCGGGCAAGAGCCTGACCTTCACCTGCAGGGGCCTCGACCAGCACGGCCAGGAGTACCCGGTCGAGGCAGTGAGTTGGTCCGCAACGGGCGGCGAGATCGACAGGGACGGCGTCTTTCACGCCAGGGAAGAGGAGGGAGAGTACACGGTTACTGCCACCGCGCAGCTTACCAAGACGACCGTCCGGGTCGCTGTGCGCGCCGCCAAAGAGCAGGGCGGGAACTGGAAACCGGATAGGGATCCACCCAACGGGAGGCTCAAGTGGTCCGGACAGGTACCGCCGCAGAAATGGATGAACTTCTACAGCAAGGTGTTGGCAAAATTTGTGAACGCGGGGGACCTCACCGTGACGGTATCTGTGAGCGCGTCGTCCAAAGGTGGCGTCTCGCCCCATCAGGTCGAGGAAACGAAAGCTGCGCTCCGGGAACTGGGGCTGTCAGCGGACGTTGAGTCCCAGTGAGGCATGGCCCTGGACCGGGCGAGGCGGAGAAACTGGAGCGGCGTTCTTTCAGCGCCCGGATAGCCTCCGGAATGGTCGCGATGCCGAGGATGAGGAGGGTCGTGGAGCCGCGCTACCTCCGACCTCAGTGGTCACCCTTGTCGCTAGGCAAGACACGCTCTCGGAGAGCGGGAGTCAAGCCCGGGGGCATCCATAGCTGCGTCAGAGACTTGACGGAAGTGAAAGCGGGTGGAGTGGGTCCCACCTAGCGCGTAATCTCCACCAGCACCTCATCCGGATTCACCGAGTCTCCCTTCTGCGCGTAAACAGCGGTCACCCGGCCGGAGACGGGGGCCTGGACCTCGGTCTCCATCTTCATGGCCTCGGTGATCAGGACCGGCTGGCCCGCCTTGACGGTGTCGCCCTCCTTGACGAGGACGTCGACGATGCTGCCGGGCATGGAGGTGGTGACATCTCCCTCCTTGGACGGCGCGGGGCGTCTGCTGGCGATGGCTTTTTTGACGCTCGCGGGTTGCTGGGCGCCGCCCGACAGGACCACCTCATCGAGGGTCTCGACGACCACCTCTTCGGGCATGCCGTCGATGTCCAGGTAGAAGTGGCGCTCCGACTGCTCCTTGTGGCCCGCCCCGGTTACCCTGACGTGATAGGTCTCGCCGTGGACCACGATGTGGAACTCGGTCGGCGCGATCTTGGGGGTGCCCGTGGCCGGGGGTGGCTCCAGTGGCTCCGGGACGAGGGTGCCGGCCGCGCGCTGCTCCATGAACTGGCGGCCGACCTCCGGGAACATGGCGATAGTGAGAACGTCGTCCTCGGACTGGGCCAGGGCGCCGGCCTCCGCGGTCAGCCGCTCCATTTCGGGCTTCAGGAGGTCCGCAGGGCGGCCATCCAAGGGCTCCTCGTTGCCGATGGCCTGTTGCTGAAGCGTGGGATTGACCGGGCCGGTTGCCCGCCCGTAACCGCCATGCAGATCGCGCTTCACCTCGTTGGTGATGGTCTGGTAACGCTTGCCGGTGAGGACGTTGAGGACCGCTTGGGTGCCGACGATCTGGGAGGTGGGGGTGACGAGCGGCGGGTATCCCAGGTCCTTGCGGACCTCCGGGATCTCGGCCAGGACCTCCGACATGCGGTCGAGCGCGTTCTGCTCCCGCAGCTGGTTGGCGAGGTTGGAGATCATCCCGCCCGGAACCTGATTCACCTGGACCCGCGTATCGACCCCCGTGTAGTCGCTCTCGTACTGGTGGTACTTCTTGCGGACCTGATAGAAGTAGATCCCGATCTCCTGGATCTTCACAAGGTCCAGACCCGTGTCGTACGGCGTGCCCCGCAATGCCGCGACCATGCTCTCGGTGGGTGAGTGGGAGGTGCCTCCCGCCAAAGAGGAGATGGCGGTGTCGATATGCTCGCAGCCGTTCTCGATGGCCTTCAGATGGCACATCTCGGCAAGTCCCGAGGTGGCATGGGAGTGCAGGTGGAGCGGCAGGTCCACCGCGTCCTTCAGGGCTTTTACCAGGTCTGCCGTGGCGTAGGGCGTGAGGAGCCCCGCCATGTCCTTGATGGCCAGGGAGTCGCAGGCCATCTCAGCCAGCGCCCGGCCCAGGGCAACGAAGCCTGCGGTGTCATGCACCGGGCTCACCGTATAGCAGATGGCCCCCTGGGCATGCTTGCCGGCGGCCTTGGTGGCCTCGACGGCGGTGCGGAGATTCCGCACGTCGTTGAGGGCGTCGAATATGCGGAATACATCCACGCCGTTCTCGGCCGCCCGGCGCACGAATGCGCGGACCACGTCGTCGGAGTACGGGCGGTAGCCCAGCAGGTTCTGGCCCCGCAGGAGCATCTGCAGACGGGTGTTCGGCAGCGCCTCGCGGAGCTTGCGCAGCCGCTCCCAAGGGTCCTCCTTCAGGAAGCGCACACAGGCGTCGAAGGTGGCACCGCCCCAGCACTCCAGCGACCAGTAACCGACGGCGTCCAGCTTGGGGCAGATGGGCAACATGTCCGCCAGTCGCATCCGGGTGGCCAGGAGCGACTGGTGGGCGTCGCGCAGGACGAGATCGGTGACTTGGACCCTGGGCATGTTCAGGCTCTCGGGTTACAGGCCGGCGTGGGCGGCGATGGACGCGCCGAGCGCTGCGGCGATGTCCTCGAAGGATCCGCTGCGGAACCCCGGGGCGCGCAGGATCTCCTGATAGAAGGGGATTGTCGTCTTGATGCCGAACACTCCGACGTCCCGCAGGGCGCGGCAGCCGCGGGCAATGAGGTCCTCCCAGGTGAGCGCCCACACGATGACCTTTGCCAACAGGGAGTCGTAATAGGGCGGCACCGTGTAGCCCGTGTAGATACCTGCGTCCGCCCGTACGCCAGGTCCGCCCGGCGCGTAGTAACGGGAGATGCGCCCGAAGCTTGGGAGGAAGTTGTTCTTGGGATCCTCCGCATTGATGCGAAACTGCATCGCATACCCGCGCCGGGTGATCTGCTCCTGGGTGTAACGCAGGGGCAGGCCGGCGGCGATGCGGATCTGCTCTTCCACGAGGTCGACGCCCGTGATCGTCTCCGTGATGGTGTGCTCCACCTGGATGCGGGTGTTCATCTCCATAAAGTAGAAACGCCCGTCCGCATCCTGCAGGAACTCGACCGTGCCCGCGTTGGTGTAACCCACCGTCCGCGCGGCCGTCACCGCAAGCCCGCCCACGTACTGCCGCTGTGCCTCGTCGAGCTGGGGGGAAGGTGCGATCTCGATGAGCTTCTGATTGCGCCGCTGGATCGAGCAGTCGCGCTCGAACAGGTGGATGGTGTTGCCGTGGTGGTCGGCGAGGATCTGGACCTCGATGTGCTTTGGGTTCACGATGCACTTCTCCAGGAAGACATCCGCGCGTCCGAAGGCCTTGGTGGCCTCGGAGATCACCCGCTCATAGTTTCGCCGCAGCTCCGACGGGGTGTCGCAGCGGCGGATGCCCCTGCCGCCGCCCCCGGAGGTGGCCTTGAGCATCGCCGGGTAGCCGATCTCCTCCGCCTTGATGAGCGCCGCCTCCTCACTCGCGAGGTTCCCGTCCGACCCAGGGGTGACGGGGACACCGGCCTTCTGCATGGAGAAACGGGCCTCGGTCTTGTCGCCCATTCGCCGTATCACGGAAGGCGATGGCCCGATGAAGACGATGCCACGGCGGGCACAGGCCTCGGCCAGCTCCACGTTCTCCGAGAGGAATCCGTAGCCGGGGTGGATACCGTCGCAGCCGGTCGCGACCGCGAGGTTCACGACGCGGTGGACATTGAGATACCCGGCCAGGGGATCCGTGCCCAGACTGTGAGACTCGTCCGCCTTCTTGACGTGGAGCGAGTAGCGGTCCGCCTCCGAGTGGATGGCGACCGAGCGGATGCCCATCTCCGCGCAGGCGCGGATGATGCGCACCGCGATCTCGCCGCGGTTGGCTATGAGAATCTTCCGAAGCATCGGGTCGCCTTCGCAACCGCAGCGCGGCGTGGATTGGATGGGGCCCCCTGGCGCAGCGGGAAGTGCGGTAGACGCCCCCTATGCTGCTAGGCAGCAATATAGCGGAGGCGACACCCTCGGGGGAAGCGCGAGCAACCCGCTGCCGGCCGGATAGCAGGCACTCAGGCGAGCCGCCCTCGCCGACTGCCTATACTAACCGCAGGGTCTTTCCGATCGAGGGTGCCGCCGTCATGTCCGACCCAATCTACCGACATATTCTCCTGGCCGTCGACTTTGCCCCGGAGACCGAGTCCGTTATCGCCCGCGCGCAGCAGCTGCGGGATCAGTGCGCGGCTCGCCTGAGCCTGCTCCATGTGGTGGAGTACCTTCCGATGGCCTACTCGGGCGACCTGGTGATGCCGGAGGATTTCGATCTCGAACGTGAGCTGGTGGAGGTGGCGAGGCGACAGATGGACCTCGTCGGCAGCCGCCTCGGCGTGCCGCCCGCCGATTGCCGCATCGAGAGCGGCGGGACGGGACGCACCATCCTACGCATCGCCGAGGAGCTCGAGGTGGATCTGATCGTCCTGGGGAGCCACGGACGCCACGGGCTGGCCGTGCTGCTGGGCTCGACCGCGCGGACCGTCTTGAATGGGGCCGCCTGCGACGTGCTCGCCGTGCGCATCAGGGCTTGAAGGGGGCGGTGGATCGGGGCCTGTCCGGAAGCGAATTCCCTCTCTCTTGATCCGCCAGCCCCTGACGCGTGGGCCGAGACAGGCTCTGACGACGGACAGCCCGCGTCCATCAATGGAGCCGTGATGGCTCCGGCGCCTGCTTCCGCGCGGCCACGATCGGGAGAGATGCATGGTGCTCGGCCATTTTCCAGCCGTTGCCCTCCCGTACGAAGACGTTCGTCGCCATCACCCGGTTGGAGGTCTCGCTGCGACTCCCCTTGGGCCGGATCAGCTCCTCGACCATGTGGACGGCGAGATTCCCGGCCTCGAAGTTGCCGACCAGACGGTACTCGATCGTAGGCGGGTCTGCGTTGGAGAAGAGCTCGATCCAGCTGCGGACCACCGCTGTCTTGCCCCGCAGCAGATCCCCGCCCGGGTGTATGCACAAGACGCGTACCCCTTCGGCCCACACCGCCGCCATCCGATCGATATTGGTGCTTGCGAATGCCTTGTAGAAGGCGGCCTCCGCGGCGGTAGGCGTGTCGAAGGTATCGTTGGACACAGGGTTTGGGTGTGCCTTCAAAGTCATCCCGTGGTGTTGGCTCTGCCGAGGCGCCCATGGCGTGCGCGGTTTCGCACCTTTGCCACGGATCTATTCGAACGCTGGCCAGCGTGAGCCATACGAGAGGCATAAGACCCTAAGCGGCCTGGGTCTCCTCCCCTGACCGCTCCAAGGCCTGGCGCGCCCGCTCGAAGCGCGCTTCCAGCCCGGCTGCTTCGGCCAGCGGGGCTGACCCGCAAAGGTACCACTCCCGAAGCAGCTGGGATCTGCTCTCCAGGGGGTCGCGCTCTCCATCGCCCATGTGCTCCTTCAGTCGGGTGACCTGCAGGGCCAGGCGTTCCTTCGCAAGATCAGGCGGCGAATCCACCTGAGCCAATATCTCCAGCTGCAGACAGAGCTCGGCTCGCCGCCGGCCGTTTGCGGTCAGCTCCTCGAGGATGCCCGCCGCGGGTGCTCCCCCCTCCTCGAGTGCGGCTGCGGCTGTATTGAAGCGTGCAGTAATGGCTGCCTGCAGAGCGGCGTCCCGGTGAACCGGCAGTGCCTGCCATTCCCGTTCGCTTTCGGCGAGGTCGAGCCCCGCCTCCGGTGTCTCGCGTGCCCGCTCCAGCCGCGCGCAGAGCGCGGCTTGGCGCGAGAGCAGCGCAAGAGCCCGTTGGCGCTGTGCCTCCAGGCGCTCCAGCCGGCGTCTCTCCAAGCGATGGCGTGCAGCTCGCCATCGCTGATTGAGCTGCCCGACCGCCTGGCGCGGCAGGGCAAGTGTCTCTGTGTCGCGCCAGCGCCTGTCCAGCTCCCGGAGGGCATCGGAAAGATCCTCGGGCTCCGCTTCGCCCGTCGCCAAGCCGTCCGCGTCCCGGCAGATGGCCTCGCGCTCCTCCAGGTTGGCGGTGAGCTCCGCGGTGTGGGCCTCCTGCTGCCCGCGGCGCCGGGAGAAGACCGCATCGCAGCCGGCGCGAAACTGTTGCCACAGGCGGTTCTCCTCCTGCTGGCGCGCCGGGACCGTACTGTGCCACAGACCCTGCAGGCGCTTGACCTCCTGGATCGCCGTGGGGAGGTCTGCCTCGCTGCCCAGGGCCTCAACCCGCGCGATCAGGTCCCGCTTGAGGGCCTGGTTGCGCTCGCGCTCCTCCGCCAGCTGAGTACCGAGGCGCTTGATCGCATTGTGGAATCGCTTTTCGAGGGCCTTGCGCGTGCGGGCATCCACCGGCCCCAGCGCGGCCCATGTCTGACGCATCTCGCGCTCGGCCCGGATCGCCTTCTTCCAGTCCACACGCTGCCAGTCGACCCTTGCCAGGAAGTCCTCCAGCGCCTGGCACACCTCCTCCCGCTGCCGGCGGTTCTCCTCCCGCTCCGCCGCCTGTGCTTCGAAGTAGGGGCGGCAGCGCTCATAAAGCCGCTCGGACGCGGCATGAAAGCGGTCCCATAGAGGGTGGTTCACGGGCGACCCGGTCTTGTCGAGCCCCTTCCACTCCATCTGGAGGTCGTGCAGGCGCAGGGCCAGGGCCTCCAAGGACATGTCCGCGGTTGCGAGACCTTCCATGGCCTCACACAGACCGATGCGGTGCTGATCCGCGCCCCACCTGCGCCATTTCTGGAGGTCCCGCACATGCGGCGCAAGCTTGCTCAGCCGCTCCGCCGCCCCGGCGTAGTCCTTCCGCGGCAGACCGCTTGCCTCCGCAAGCTCGATGGTGGCCACGAGACTTTGGTAAAGGGGCTCGCCAGCTCTTGGAGCTTTTCCTCGAGCTGCGCAACGCGCTGTTCTGCAGAGTGTTTCTGCTTGCGCAGCCGCTCTTCGAGCCTGTCGCGCGCCCGGGCCAGGGCGTCCCCGAGCTGGAGGTCGGCACCCTGCGCCTGCATCAGGCCTTCTGCCTCCGCGACCAAGGCCCGCAGGGACTTGTCCGCGAGGGGCTTGGACTGCTCCATCGCCTTGTCCAGGTTGCCGAGGAGCTTGCGCAGGCGCCTGTTGTTCCGTCGCTGCAGCGCAAGCCGTTCCCGGTGGGCAGAAACCTCCTCCATGAGGGTTTGGCATCGGCGAGTGAGGGGGCGCTGCTCCTGCTCGGGCAGCAGATCGAGGGCCTCCCAGCGTGCCCACACCCGGTCCCTGAGGGCGTCCAGCTCTGCCTCGCCGGTGAGGGAAGGATGAGATGCCAGCTCGTCGAGCAACTGCTGTCGCTCCCGGCGCACGGACTCCCGGGCCTCCGCCGCCGCGATCTCTGCCTCATGCTCGCGCCGATAGGCATCGTAGCCCGCAAGGAAGCGGTCCCGTAGTCCTTGATAGCGCTCCCTCCAGTGGCTTTCCGCCTGGGACTCGATCTCGGCCCATTGGCGGTCCAGCAGGTCGAGCAGGGCCCGGCCCTGTACCCAGCCCTCAAAGCGACCCAGCCGTTCCAGTTTGTCGCACAGCTCGGCGGACTGCTCGCGGATGCGTGCGGGCAGGGCCTCGCGCTGCGCAATCTCCTTCAGCTTCTGGCGGGCGACGCGGTAGACCCTCTTGTCCTTCCTGCCGATGTTCTTGACGACGACCTCCAACGCATCCTTGTCCTCTATGCACTGAGCGGCTGCGCTGCGGTTCGCGGCGAGGGGATCATTAAGGGCGCAGGCGGCGAGGACATCCTGGTCTGTCAGCTTCATCAGGGCGGCCCGGCGGACCTCCGCGTCTCGGGCTTCACGCGCCAGATGTCCCAGGAGACGCTCGTCTGCGAGGAGCGAGACCTCGTGTAGTCTGTCCCAAATGGACGGGGCCTCGCCGCCCTCACCGCTCAAGAGATGGCGGTAGTGCGCGAGGGCGATCTCGCGCACGCCCGCGTCCGAGTCGCTGAGGACCCTCTCGCGTAGATCCGGAAGCCGGTTGACGCGCCGGCATGCATCGCGGCGGATGGCGGGGTCTTGGTGGGTGCGCGCGACCTGGATCAGCGTGTCCTGATTCTCTCGCTCTGGAACCGGCTTCTTCTTGGACAGAAGGCGCTTGAAGATCATGGGAACAGTTGGACCTCCGAGTCTCTGGGCACAAGATTCTACCCGAGTGGGGACCCGCGCCGTCGACCCCCGCGGATCTTTGCGACCCATCGTTGCGACCCCATGCGAGACATTGCCTCATGCCGACCGCGCTGCAGCAGCCGACCTCCCGGCGTGATGCGGGGCCATTACCTTGGCCGGCCCGGTAAGTGCTGCCGGAGCCCTTCAGTGCCGGGAGGGCTGTTGCCTCGGAGCCGGATGGTCGCGAGCTCGACCCAGAGCAGTTGCCCGATCAGTGCGGCGGCAATGCTAGAGACGATCAGCCACGCGCACGACAAGGGGCCTCGCCTCCGCGTCGCCGCGGGGTGGGGTCTTGGTCGCGCTTCCGGTCACCTCCTCCCCGCGAGGACTTCCTCGAGTACCTGGGGATCATTGGGAATGCGCACCCCCGGTGCGTTGATGATGGCCTTTAGGACCGTGGCGAAGGCGCCCTCACCATCGCCGGTCGGTCTTGCCTCGAAGCAGTCACTGAAAGCGGCCGCGACCCGCTGGATGAATTGGCGCGCGGACTCGGGTGGCGGCGGAGCTTTCGGCTTCCTGGACCTGGGCGCCGCCCGTCTCCTGGGCGCGGCCGCCGCGATGCGGACTAGCTCGTCCAGGATGGTGTTGATGTAGTCCTTTCCGTATCTCCGGTGAAACCGGTCGGCCTGCGTGAGGGCGGCCGAAAGTGTCTCTCGGGCTGCCTCGTCGAGATTGGACAATCGCTCCGCCAGCGCGCCCGCCGCCTCGGTGAGCCTTTGCAGTGTCTCGTCAGGCCCCGCTGCCCTCGGCTCGGACATCTCGGGCACCGGTGGCTGCTCTAAGGGGAGCTCCTGGAGACGGGCGAGATCATACTCGAGCGCGGCCGCAAAAAGCCGTCGGCTGTCCGCGTCGCCGATCTTCGCGGCCTCCAGCTGGCTCAAAAGCGCCTTACGCTGCGCGTCCGTCAGTCGCTGAGGCTCAACGAAACGCTTCTGTCGATCCGACGGCGGCTTGATGCGAGATTTCGCGCCCTTGGTCTCGGGGGAGAGGATGTCGCGAACCCAGTACCTGCGGCCACCCCGCACCCCGCTGACCGAAGATGAGCCTGGACCTGCTTTACCCACGGGGAAACCCTCTGACTCTATCCCATTAAAGCACAGAAGAAGGGCCGGATTCCCGCTCAATGCACGCGCCTTGACTTGCATTAGGGCAATTGTGGGGAAGTCGCCCGAGTCTCCGGCGCGACGGTACGATGGATGAGTCCCGCTGCAGCCCGTTGGGGCGGCTGGGGTAGAACAATTGCAGCGGCGAAAAGCGGCACCGGTAGCTGTCGCCGCTCGCAACGGCGGCAGGCCGGGTCAGGCGCGGAGGATCTGGTACAGCCGATCCTTCAAGACCAGGCGCTCTTTCTTCAGGTCCTCGATGGTCTCGTCCGCCACTGGGACACCAAGCTCTTCGAGCCGCCGCACCCGCGCATCGAGCGTGTCGTATTGATCCATTAGGCGCGCGAATTCCTCGTTCATTCCGCGAAGGTCCGCGATTTTGGTTTCCAAATCCGGAAACTCATGGATCAGGTCATGGGATTCACCAAGCATCGGTCGGATTTCCTCAGCTGAAAGGGGCGGTGCCGCTGCGCCGCGCCAGCGTGTTGAGACGTACCGCTCTCGTCCAGTCTTTTCGTTGTAACGAGGGCGGGGCCGAGAGACGAGAACGCCATGGGCGACCTCTATCCATCCTTCCGCCCACCCGGCAGGCGCCGAGGACCGATGGGGTGGGCGGCTGGGATTCTACCGCAGCGTTTGCGCTGAGCAGAAACAGATTCGTAACGATTTTCGGAGGATAGCCTCGGACGCGCACTTTGGCCCTACTTCTTGCTTTTGGCGTCGAGCTGCTTGATGACCTCGGGAGTCAGGTCAAGGGCGCTGTCGATGAACAGAAGGCCGCTCTGACGGCGTTCGAACACCGCCGACATCTTCTTGCCCTTGGCCACTGCGGCTCCTGGGCAAGCTGCTGCCGGAATTCGGCCGCCTTCTTCTGGAAGTCCCGAAGCCGTGTTGCGATCCCCTTCTTCTTCTTGTCCAGCTCTGCCTGACTCATCAGCGGCTCATCCCGGGCGAGCGTCTGCTGCATCCGGCGAATGGCCTGCTCTTCTTCAGCCAGCTTCTTCTGCTTGTCACCAAGCTTCCCCTTGATCGTCTCCTGAGCTTTCTGGCCGAGCTGACTCTTGTCGAACACCTGCTGCATGTCTACATACCCGATGTCGGCAGGGCCGGCCGCCATTGCAGGGGCGCCAAGGAGCAGGGTGGCAATCAAGGCGAAATGTCGCATTTGGTCTTCTCCGTCGGTGTCTAACTGACTACAGGCCGTTGAGAGCCGAGGGGGATAAGCCCCCGGGGATTTCGGGGCCGGGTGTGGCGGTGGCGGCGAGATTTTAACCGGGCGAGGCCGAGGTAGGTACCGTCGCTCCGAATTCGCCCGTGCAGCTTGCCACGGCAGGGCGGGCTGGTAGATCCTGAGCGGGATGGGCCCAGGTGTCGGGCCGTTGCGTGGACAGCCGAGAGGGATTGCCAAGGTGGTTAGCTCGCTCCAGGATCAATTGCTGAAGGCCGGACTCGTCGACGAGCAGAAGCTGAAGCAGGCCCGAACCGACAAGCGGAAGAAGCAAAAGAAGGCAGCGGCAGCTGGCGGTCCGGGGCAGGAAGAGGAGCGCCGGCGGGCGCGGGAGGCGGCCGCGCAGAAGGCGCAGCGGGATCGGGAGCTCAACCGGCTGCATCAGGAAGAGGCGCGCCGCAAGGCCGAGGCCAACGAGCTTCGGCAGCTTATCCATACCAACCGTCTCCCGCGCCGGGACGGGGACGTGCCCTACACCTTCCAGGACGGAAAGGCGTT
>JARRNE010000301.1:0-4284 GCA_037385305.1 Chromatiaceae bacterium
TTTCCTAACCGTCCAACCGTCGACGGGGGGTTGTCGTGCTGGACAAGTCCAGCGGACGGGTGTTATCAAGGACCCATCGGTGAAAGAAAACGGCGCGGCGTCTTCAACGGACTGAAGGGAACGAGAGCATGCCTGCGATAATACTGGTGGTCGTCGGACTCCTGGCGTTTTATCTGGGATGGCGGTTCTATTCGCGGTTCATCGCGGAAAAGATCTACCGGCTCGATTCCCGTTTCAAGACGCCGGCCCACGAGCTGGAAGACGGGGTGGACTACGTGCCCACCAACCGTTATGTCCTC
The DNA here is from genome assembly GCA_037385305.1 of Chromatiaceae bacterium. GTDB lineage: Bacteria > Pseudomonadota > Gammaproteobacteria > Chromatiales > Chromatiaceae > JARRNE01. The sequence continues at coordinate 300 of JARRNE010000301.1, forward strand.
TGGGGCCACCATTTCACCTCGGTGGCGGGCGCGGCTCCCGTGGTGGGCCCCGCCATCGCCGTGATCTGGGGATGGGTGCCGGCCTTCGTCTGGGTCATCCTGGGCACGGTCTTTTTCGCGGGTGTGCACGACTTCGGCGCACTGTGGGCGAGCGTTCGCCACAAGGGCCGCTCCGTGGGCATCTTCACGGAAGAAATCATCGGCCGTCGGGCCAAGAACGTCTTCACCATCGTGATTTTCCTGACGCTGCTCATGGTCAACGCCGTCTTCGCCGTCGTCATCGCCAAGCTCATGGTGACCGTCTCGGGTGCGGTGGCGCCCACGTGGATCGTCGTGGGCATCGCGCCCGTCATCGGGTGGCTCACCTACAAGAAGCACGCGGGGCTGTTCTGGCCGACCTTCGCCGGCATCGTCATTCTCTATGTCTTCATCGCCGTGGGTCCCAGCCTTCCCGTTCACCTGCCGTCTTCCTTGCTCGGTCTGGGTCCCGGCAGCCAGTGGATCATCCTTCTCTTCATTTACTGCGCGGTGGCTTCACTGCTGCCTGTCTGGCTGCTGCTGCAGCCGCGCGACTACATCAACGGAATTCAGCTCATCATCGCTCTGGCCGTCTTCTATGCGGCGGTTTTCATCTTTCATCCGACAGTCGTCGCTCCGGCCGTCAACAGCCATGTTCCTTCCGGAACGCCGCCACTGATCCCTCTTCTCTTCGTCACGATCGCGTGCGGCGCCATTTCGGGATTCCACGGCCTGGTGGCCTCGGGAACTTCTTCCAAGCAGCTGGACAAGGAAACGGACGCCCGCTTCGTGGGGTACCTGGGGGCCGTGGGTGAAGGCAGCCTGGCGCTGGTGGCCATTCTCGCCACCACCGCCGGTTTCGCCACGCTCCACGACTGGAAGGCCGCCTACACCACGTTCGCCGGCGGCGCCATCCACTCATACGTGGAGGGGGGCGCCCGGATCATCGACGGAGGGCTCGGGCTGCCCCACGCCATCGGCGCGAACCTTCTCACTGTGATGCTGGCCCTCTTCGCGGCGACCACCATGGACACAAGCGTCCGGCTCCAGCGCTACATCATCCAGGAGTGGGGTCAGACCTACCACATCCGTCCGCTTACCCACCCCGTGGCGTCCACGCTCCTTGCGGTTGGCGCGTGCATGCTTCTGGCCTTCGGCGCCGGAGGAGCGGCCGGAACCGGCGGGATGATCATCTGGCCGCTCTTCGGGACCACGAACCAGCTACTCGCCGCCCTGACGCTGGTGGTGGTCAGCATCCTGCTGCTGAGGTTCGCCCGCCCGGTATGGTACACGCTCCTTCCCATGCTGTTCCTTCTGGGGATGACCATATCGGCCCTGCTCTACCAGCTCTGGGGGTTTTACAAGAAAGGCAACAGCCTGCTCGTGAGCCTGGATCTGTTGATCCTGGTCGCCTCGATCTGGGTCGTGCTTGAAGCCGCCTCCGCCTTCTGGAGAGTCAGGTCCGGCAAGCCGGCAGGCTCGGCGGCATGAAATTCACATACCGTTTCAGACGATTCCTTGGCCGGGCCTCCTACTGGCTTCGCGAGTACTATGTCTCCCCCTACCGCCAGGAAACGGCCAGGAGCCTGAGGCGCGAGGAAGACCTCTTCATGCTCCTGGTGTACTCCGAGGCGCTCGGCATTCCCAACCCCGTTTCCTACTACACGCTCGAGCTTCAGCCCATTCTCTACGAGAGCTTTCACGAATGGCATTTGAGGATGGGAATGCCCAAGTCTCCGCTGGAAGGCTTCAAGTGCTGTTGAACAAGGATCCCTGGAGAAGGAACGACCCCACGGTCCTCGGCCCCCTCCTCGAGCGGCGCTTCATCTTTGTCGGCGGCAAGGGAGGTGTCGGAAAGTCCACCACGGCCTCGGCGCTGGCCCTCGCTGCGGCCGGCCGTGGCCGCAAGTGTCTTCTCGTCTCCACCGATCCGGCCCATTCCCTGGGAGACCTGTTCGGGAGGCGGATCGGTCCGCGCAGGCGCAAATTGGCGGACACTTTGTGGGGCCTGGAGCTGGAAGGAGACCGCCTTGCCGAGGCTTACATCGACAGGGTCCGGGACAATCTTCGCGAGGTCACCCCCCCTTCCCTGTACCCGGAAATCAAGCGCCAGATGGACATGGCCCGACTGGCTCCCGGCGCCCATGAGGCGGCGCTCATGGATGCCCTGGCCGGGCTGATGGGCAGCGAGACGGAGGACTTCGACCTGGTGCTTTTCGACACGGCTCCATCCGGCCACACGCTCCGGCTCTTGTCCCTCCCGGACATCATGGCGGCCTGGACGGACGGGATGCTTCGCACCCGAGAAAAGACCGGGAAAATTGAAGAGGCGGCGAGGTCCCTCGGAGAACCAGGCGGCGGACAGGACAAGGGAGGACCTGTTTCCCGGCTCGGCCCCGGGAAGACAGCCAGGATCCGGGAGATTCTCGAGGAACGCCAGCGGAAATTCCGGCGCGCCGGCCGCCTGCTCCGCGACCCCGGGGCTTCCGCCTTCATCCTGGTCCTCACGCCTGAGAAACTTCCCATCCGGGAAGGCGCCGCCGCCTGCGAGGCGCTCCGAAAGGCAGGCATTCCGGTTGAAGCCCTCGTCGTGAACCGCCTGCTTCCGCCGTCGGTGCGGGAGGAATTCTTTCTACGCCGCCGGGAACAGGAATCCGCGCGGCTGGAGGAAATCGAAGGCACCTTCACGCGGCTGCCCCGCGCTTACCTGCCGCTTCAGGAGTCCGACATCTCCGGCGTTAAGGCGCTTCTCGAGGCAGGGCGCTTTCTTCTCGGCCCAATCGATAACGTTCGGCATATCCCTTGCTTTGAGTACTAACATCCTGATCTTATTGGATATCGCATCAGCGTGATCCTGCGCTGAATCTCATGGGTTCCCCGGATTCCGCCGCGCATGGGCTATGCCGCGGCGAGCCGGAGAACAGCACGCCGATATCCAGATCCGGGTTCATCGGAGGACGGCGGCCCAGCTCCGTCCGCGCTACGAGGTGCGCTCAGCGGGTTACAGCCGTGGGCGACCGCCAGAGCAACCGTGAGAACGTTGCCCCCCTTCTCCCGGGCTCAAACGCACAGACGACGCGACAGACTCTGCCCATGCCCTGTTGACGCGGGCAGTGCTTGACGAGCGCCTTCGCTCGGCGCAGCCTGTGGTTGCTCTAAATCAATCGGAACTCTTGTCTCTATCTCTGGGTACTTTCAGCTCTCCATGAACTCCCAAGCGATAAGGGCTTTCAATCAAACCACCCTGCAGGCGCTCATTGACGCCCTCCCGGACTACGTGTTGCTCATGGACGAGGGACATACTTTCGTCGCAGTGAACCAGGCCCTTGCCTCGGCCCTCGGAACCGACACTGAGCGCCTCCGCGGAGGAGATCGGTGTGCCGTAAGAGACACGGCAGACGGTTCCGTTGCACGCTTCGTCCTCGATGAAATCGCGAACACAGACTGTGGCTCGCAAAAGGAGCTATACGACGCCAACTCTGATGCCTGGGCGCGTATCTCCACCTATCCCCTATCTGGCGGTGCAGTGGCGGGTCAAGCCCTGTGTCTCTGTGTGATCAAGGACATCACACACGAAAAGCGCGTGACACAGGAGCTATCACGCAGCCTGGAGCAGCAGAACGGCCTGAACTCCATCCTCCGTGCCGTGCAGGCGGCGCAGACCCCGGTCGAGGTGCTGGAAGTCGCTGTCGACCAAGTTCTCCAGGTATCCTGGCTCGGCGTGCGAACCAGTGCGGCGGGGTACCTGTTGCAGGGACAGCAGCTGCGCAAGGTCGTCGACCGCAACCTGCCCCTCGCCGTAGAGCAGGGCTGCGTCCGTGTTTCCCTCGGGGAATGCCTGTGTGGCCGCGTCGCGAAGACCGGTGAGTCTATCGTGTGCGCCCACGTGGACGACCGGCACATCCATTACGAGGGTATTCTCGACCACGGGCATGTCATACTCCCCCTGAAGTGGCAGTCGCAGGTA
>JARRNE010000302.1:0-1388 GCA_037385305.1 Chromatiaceae bacterium
CGCGCGAACAACCAGCTGCTGGGGCTTCAGTCCCGTCTTCTTCTCAACGATCTCGAGAAACTCGCGGTCGGCCCGCCGTCGAACTAGCACCCGTCTCTCTTTCACTGGTACGCCCCCTCCTCCCGGCGAGTATCTTGAGGATTGCCCTCTCGTGCGTACGGCCGCGGGCGACGGTCATCCTCTCACAGAAGACGCCTTGACTGTAACGGCCGCGACGAAACGCCCTGGGATCCCCGAGACATCAAGGCGGCGGCGGGGGTGGATAGGCGGCAGGCGGGGAACCTGGTGTGTTTGGCGCCACAACGACGCTGCCCGGCGGGTTATAGTAGGAGGCCGACGGCAGCTGATTGCCCTTCGCGTACATGCACTGCTCATAGGCGATGTCGTAGCGCCGCTGGGCGCTCGCCTGGGCCGCGCCGGCCAGGCCGGTCCCCACCACTGCGCCTGTGGCCAATCCGACACCGGCTCCCGTCGCCGCCGCGTTGTGCCCGCCGATCGCGGCACCGGTGATCGCCCCAAGGGCACTGCCCACGAGCGCCGAGCCCACTAGATTCTGCGCGCCCACCTCGTTCGTCGTGACACCGGCGGCTTGGGCCGCATAGGCCCGGCACTCATTGTCCTCGGCCGCGAATTGGCCGAACGGTTTACCCGGCGCTGGCATGACGGGCACGCTTGGACCCGAGGGCACGGACACACATCCACCGAAGCCGATGAGCCCGATGCTCAGGATAGCTCCTCGAAGGGGCCTGGTGCTCGACATTAGCGTACCTCCCCCGGCGGCGTTGCCTCCACAGGTTTCCACGCGCCGGAACAGTGCCTCACATAGGGATAGTAGCCCTTCGGGGAACGGCAATAATACCAATAGCCCGAGGTAGACCCGGAGCTGGCAGAATTCGGCGCGACAACCACGGGCGGAGTGTTCTGCTGAGTGACCACCACCGGGTAGGCCGGATAGGGATAGATCGGCGTCGGATAGTAATACCAAAGTCCTCCGACAACCCACCACCATCCGTTACGTCCGCCGTGCCGGCCATGATGCCAGTAGCCTCCGTGCCAGTGATTCCGGGATGGAGCCCGCCCGTGCCAGCCACCACCGCGCCAACCATCATGGTGGTAGCCTCCACCATGCCGGCCGCCGCCGTGGTATCCGCCCCGATGGTGATCGGCCGCCGCGGGACCAGCGCCCGCGAGGGCCAGAAGTAAGCTCAGGGCAGCGATTGAGCGAGATATCGACTTCATCTTTGACCCCCAATGAACAGAACCTGCAGGGCAGCCTCGGTGTCGGCGTTGACTCTGTACGAGCGAGGCTCCAATGCGACAAGTGACAGCGGAACCTCAAGCAGGTTCCATCGCTTCGATTGAAACGGGCGTAATAGGCCGCGACACGC
>JARRNE010000302.1:1416-5694 GCA_037385305.1 Chromatiaceae bacterium
GCCGCGACACGCCAAGCTTCATATTTCTTGCAATATCGTCTGGTAGAAAAGTACTTCCGACGGTGCTGAATGAACCCATCTCTTGGATTGGCGTCGGCTCGCGTTGTCGATCGCAAGGTGGCACGCACGAAAATCGAGATCGCTGCGGATGACATGTTCTTCTCTGCATCCATGGGCTTTGTCGTTGTTTGCGATCTTATTTTCTCTTGCCTGAGGCGACTCCAATCGACAAGCCTGCGCTATTAAACAAATGCGGTCGGCACGATGTTGTTGGGTCGCTTGCTTATATCACTAATGGCGGGATTCGTGGCCGTATTCGAATATCTATAGGGCATGCAGCCAAACGCGATCTTCTACCCAAGGAAGCTCTCATGTGTTCGGCGACTGACGGTCGTATGTAATGAAATTAGCGCCCTGCAAGTCCATAGGCGCAGGAAAACAGGATCCCTCAGTGCTTCCCTAGGCACTGCAGCACCTCGAGCCATCGGCGACACCCCCACGTCTTGCGAACAGGGCTCCAAGGCGCGAGTCTAATGCGCAACCTCTCCGCACGCATAGTCCGTCGTTGTACATGAGCACCGACCAAATCGGCGCCGACCGGCGCCGGTTACTTTCTCTGGTTGCCGTGATCCTGGTCGCCACCGCCGCCGCCTTTGCCTTCTGGCACTGGTCCGACGCCGACAACGCCACCCGCAGGGCCAAAGGCCGATGGGCTGACGCCAGGAATCGCCCGGTGCCTGTGGTTGCCGAGGCTGTGCGTACCGGCAAGATTCACGTATATGTGACGGGCCTCGGCACGGTCACGCCCAGGAACACCGTCACGGTCCGGACCCAGGTCAACGGCCAGCTCACGCGCGTCGCCTTCCAGGAAGGGCAGATGGTGCACGCAGGGGACCTGCTCGCCGAGATCGACCCGCGACCTTACCAAGTGCAGCTCCTGCAAGCCGAAGGCGCCCTCGCCCGGGACCGGGCCCTGCTGGAGAACGCACGCGTCGATCTGAAACGCTACAAGACCCTGTACCACCAGGACTCCGGGTCCCAGCAGCAGTGGGATACGCAAAAAGCCCTGGTGGAGCAGTACGAAGGGGCCGTCAAGACAGATCAGGGCCAGATCGAGAGCGCCAAGCTTCAGCTCACCTATTGCCACATCACATCCCCCATCTCCGGACGGGTCGGCTTGCGGCAGGTCGATCCGGGAAACTATGTGCAAACGTCCGACACCACGGGGTTGGTGGTGATCACGGAGGTACGGCCCATCTATGTAGTCTTCACGCTACCGGCAGACGACCTTCCGGCAGTCCTGAAGCAAATGCGTGCAGGTGAACAACTTCCGGTAGAGGCTTTCGGCCGGTACCAGAAAACCCTGCTCGCGACCGGCTCACTGCTGACGCTGGACAACCAGATCGATCCGACCACCGGCACCATACGCCTCAAGGCACTATTCCAGAACGAAGACGAGGGGCTGTTTCCGAACCAGTTCGTGAATGCCCGACTCCTGGTGAGGACCCTGGAAGACGCAACCGTCATACCGACGGCCGCTGTCCAGCGCGGCGTGCCGGGAACCTATGTCTACGTCGTTGGCGAGGACCAGAAGGTGTCGGCCCGCCCGGTGAAGCTCGGAACCACCGAGGGGGAGCTGGCCGCCGTGGATAGCGGCGTCAAGCCCGGAGAGCTGGTGGTCGTAGACGGGGCCGACAAGCTGAGGGAGGGCGCCAAAGTGAAGCTCCGCACTCGCAAACGCGGTGTCCAAGGGGCCCAGACGACGGTCGCTGGCGAGGCCCGGGGCGGGCCTCAGGGCCAGGGCAGGCACCGCAGCCGTGCCGAGTAGTGACCTGCTCCCGCAAACTGCCGCCTGGACCCGAAGCGCTTTCCTCTGACAGGGGACCTCGGTGAACCCGTCGCGCCCATTCATCCTCAGGCCCGTCGCGACCTCACTGCTGATGGTCGCGATCCTGCTCTCCGGGGCGCTTGCCTATCGCCTGATGCCCCTGTCTGCCCTGCCGGAGGTGGACTACCCGACCATCCAAGTGGTGACCCTGTACCCCGGGGCCAGTCCGGACGTCATGACCTCGTCCGTGACTGCGCCCCTGGAGCGGCAGCTCGGGCAGATGCCGGGCCTGAGCCAGATGTCGTCCACCAGCTCCGGGGGCGCCTCGGTCATCACCCTCGAGTTCGATCTGGCCCTCAGTCTGGATATCGCCGAGCAGGAGGTCCAGGCGGCGATCAACGCGGCCGCGACCTTCCTCCCCGCGGACCTGCCGAGTCCCCCGATCTACAGCAAGGTCAACCCGGCGGACGCCCCGATCCTGACCCTCGCCCTCACGTCCCAGACCCTACCCCTGTACCGGGTGGAAGACCTGGCCGACACCCGGCTCGCCCAGAAGATCTCGCAGCTTCCGGGGGTTGGATTGGTCAGCATCAGCGGCGGCCAGCGCCCCGCCGTGCGGGTCCGCGCAAACCCGAGGTCGCTCGCGGCCTACGGACTGAGCTTGGAGGATGTACGCACGGCGCTTGGTAATGCCAACGTGAACCAGCCCAAGGGCAGCTTCGACGGCCCCCACCGGGCGTCCACTATCGATGCGAACGACCAGATCGGGTCTGCCTCGGAGTACCGGCCGCTGATCATCGCCTATCGTAACGGCGCCCCCATCCGCCTTTCGGATGTCGCCACCGTCCAGGAGGATGCGGAGAACGTGCGCCTGGCAGCCTGGAAGAACGAGCAGCCGGCGGTGGTCCTGAACATCCGCCGGCAACCAGGCGCCAACGTGATCGAGGTGGTCGACCGCATCAAGCGCCTGCTCCCACAGCTGCAGGCATCGCTGCCCGCGGCGGTACAGGTGTCCCCCCTGACCGATCGGACGGTGACTATTCACGCCTCGGTCAAGGACGTCCAGCTCGAGCTCATGCTCGCCGTCGCCCTCGTGGTCATGGTGATCTTTCTGTTCCTGCGGAGCCTCCCGGCAACCATCATCCCCAGCGTCGCCGTGCCCCTCTCGCTTGTCGGACCCTTCGGGGTCATGTACCTCGCGGGGTTCAGCATCAATAACCTGACCCTGACCCCGATGCTCTGCGCCAAGCTGCTACGCAGGCGGCCCGAGGCCGAGCAGGGGGTTGCCTACCGCGCCAGCGGCCGGCTCTTCGATGCCACGATTCGGGGCTACGGCCAGACGCTCGCATGGGTCCTCGACCACCAGGGGGCGACCCTGATCGTGGCCATCGGGACCCTGGTCTTGACGGTGGTCCTCTACGTGGTCGTACCCAAGGGGTTCTTCCCAGTGCAGGACACCGGATTGATCCAGGGCATCTCGGAGGCCGCCCAGTCCATCTCCTTCCCGGCAATGGCGGCGCGCCAGCAGGCCCTCGCCCGGGTAGTGCTGCAGGATCCCGGGGTGGAGAGCCTGTCGTCCTTCATCGGAGTGGACGGCACCAACACGACCCTGAACAGCGGCCGGATGCTGATCAACCTCAAGCCGAGGGGTGAGCGTGATGGGGCGGCGCAGATCATCGACCGGCTCAAGCGCCGGCTCGCCGAGGTCCCGGGCATCACCCTCTACCTGCAGCCGGTCCAGGACCTGACCATCGAGAGCCAGGTGAGCCGTCCCCAGTATCAGCTCTCGGTACAGGATGCGGGTCCGGTCGAGCTAGGCATCTGGGTGCCGCGGCTGGTCGAGCGGCTGCGCACCTTGCCGGAGCTCTCGGACGTGACGAGCGATCTGCAGAACGAGGGCCTGCAGGCCTTTGTGTCCATCGACCGGGATACCGCGGGACGATTCGGCATCACTGCGGCGGCCGTGGACAACGCCCTCTACGATGCCTTCGGGCAGCGTCTCGTGTCCACGATCTTCACCCAAGCCAACCAGTACCGTGTGATCCTGGAGGTGGACCCGGAGCTGCAGCGAGGTCTGGAGGCAATCGATCACATCTACGTGCCCTCGGCGAGCGGCGCCCAGGTGCCCCTGGCTTCCATCGCGCGGGTCGAGGGGCGGGTCGGGCCGTTAGTGATCAGCCACCTCGGGCAGTTCCCGGCGGCGACCATCTCCTTCAACGTGGCGCCGGGGGCCTCCCTGGGCAGCGCGGTCGAGGCGATCGAGGCGGCACAGCGGGAGCTCGAGGCCCCGCCCAGCCTGCAGACGAGCTTTCAGGGAGCAGCGGTGGCCTTCCGCACGTCCTTGGGGAACGAGGTCTTTTTGCTGCTCGCCGCGGTGGTGACCATGTACATCGTCCTCGGCGTGCTCTATGAGAGCTACATCCACCCGATCACCATCCTCTCGACCCTTC
>JARRNE010000303.1:0-4278 GCA_037385305.1 Chromatiaceae bacterium
GCAGCAAGCTGCAGGAGACTGGGCGTTCTTGCCAAGCGACGTGTTTCCGGCGTTATGCTGCAATTGCACATGATGCGGGCCTGTCCTGCCCGGGGCATGGGCAACTCGTTGTTGGTGTTTGTTTTTTCGGAAGCCGACGGCGACCGGTGAAGAGGTAACGCCCGCGATGGTGAGCAGAGGGTGAAAAACCAACCCCCACGTGGTCCTGGTTAAAGCGAGCACGTGGGGGTTCTTTCGTGTTGGGGTTCGCGCGCTCACCCCAACCTACGCACTTCCATTGCCCTGCGACGAAACGATTATGTGATTGGCTTCATTCCCCGAGGTGGCGCTTTATTCGATTCAGAATCAAGCAATTAAAGGCGAATAATGGCTTAACCAAGAACAGGAAATCCCCCGGCTTTGCCGGGGGACCCGAAATGTTTGACAGTTACGGGAGTCCATCAGGAAGACTCCGTGTCGTGAGCCGCCAAGCACACGACCGTGGAGAATCCCGATGGACAAGTCTGAGAGCCTGAGCCACTCCAAATGGGAGTGTAAATTATGTGCTGCCGCACATAATTTACATGATGTGCTGAAGATGATTATGTGCAGTCTGGACTCTATCTGCTTGAAATTCTGAGCGTTTGATTTAGACGACAGCCCATAATATCCGATAGTGAGCCTCAGCGGCTGCTGTGGCCGCCTGCAAGACCAGGAGGCTCGCTATGACATCTCTTGTTCCATCGCATACCGGCCTTGACGATCTGGTCGGACATGCCCTCAAGCATTTGGAGGGCCTGGGCTACGCTGCTGGAACACTCGCCAACTATCGTCATGTCTATGAGGCATTTCTGCGCTTCGCCGAACAAGAAGCGGAGACAGAAAGCCTATCCACGGCACTCGTACAGCACTTCCTTGAACATCACGGGATTCCAGCGGATTGGACGGAGACTCGGCTCACGTTTCATCAGCGTCACGTCAGAACCGTCATGCGGGTGCTCACGGAATATGCCCTGCATGGCTGCTTTCAGCGTCGCGGTCACATTGTTGCCGAAACAAAGTTGGCGCCAGCCTTGCAACACCTGCTCTGTGGCTATGAGGAGTTCCATGTAAGGCACGTACGAAGTTCGCCTGAGACCTTACGCACTCGCAAGCGGCAGATCACCCACTTTCTCCACTACCTCGATTCTCATGGCATCGGCGCGCCCAGTGAGATTCAACCCTCTTCTTTCTCCAACTTCTTGATTTCACGGGCGCATCTCAAGCCGACAACGCTTGCCGGGGTCGTCTCCGCCCTGCGCTCTTTTGTGCGTTATCTGTGCACGCAGGGAGAAGTGTCCGACGATCTCATTGAGCATATCCCCAAGGTTCGGGTGCCCCGTGATGCACGCATCCCCTCGGTATGGAGTCCCCGGGATGTCGAGACCCTGCTGGGCGCCGTCGATCGCAGCTCGCCCGTCGGCAAAAGAGATTATGCGATTTTGCTTCTCGCCGCCCGGCTGGGCATGCGCGTCAGCGATATCCGAGCCCTGTGTCTCGAGCACCTCCAGTGGCCGCTGGCCTGTATCGAGATGACGCAAACCAAAGGGGGCAGGCCGCTCGAGCTGCCGCTCACCGAGGAGCTCGGCACGGCGTTGATCGACTACCTGCGCAACGGCCGACCCAACACGCAGCGCCGCGAGGTCTTTCTCAGAGCCCATGCACCGTTTGCGCCTTTCGCCAGCAACAATAATCTGCACAACATCGTCACGACCTACCGCCGTCGCGCCGGCATCGCCCTGCCGGCTCCGCACCGACGCGGTCTGCACTCGCTGCGTCACACGCTTGCCAGCCGGCTGCTCGAAGCGCAAACGCCCCTGGAAACCATCTCCAGTGTCATGGGGCATGTGTCTGTAGAGACAACGCGGCTCTACACCAAGATCGATATCGAAGCGTTACGCGGTGTCGCCATCGATCTGCAGGAGGTGGGGCATGCGTGAGCACGAAACCAAACTGGTGTTTCACAGCCCCCTCGGCGAGCTGATGATCCGGTTCGTTCACGAAAAGCAGGCCTGTGGCTACCGCTACGATATCGGGATTCAGGCGCTTCGGCGTCTGGATCGGTTCCTCTGTGAGTCGGGTCTACACGCCGTCGAATTACCCAGGGAGATCGTCGATCGGTGGACCGCCAAACGCAGCCATGAGCGAGTCGGCACCCAAAAATTGCGGATCGCCATCGTTCGCCAGTTCACTCTGTTCGTTCGCCGCCAAGGCTTCAGCGCGCATATGCCCGAGACCAGGCAAGCCGCTGTCGTCAACCTGGATTTTATCCCCTATGTGTTCCGGTACGAGGAGGTGAACAACATCCTGGAGGCAGCGGATCGACTCCCACCGGACAAGCGTACGCCCCTGCGTCATCTGATTGTGCCCGAGCTCTTCCGACTGCTCTACTGCTGCGGCATGCGCGTCGGCGAGGTCCTTCGGCTGCGCGTCGCTGACGTGGATCTCGATGCCGGCATTCTGACTGTACGCAATACCAAGTTCGACAAGGACCGCCTATTGCCTTTGCCGAACTCCTTGACCGAACGGCTACGCCACTACGCAACCGCCCTCGGTGAGCCTGTGCCGGATGCGATCTTCTTTCCAGCCCCGGACGGTGGCCCATACAGCCCGGTAACCATCTATGGACTCTTCCGCCGTTTCTTGCGCGAATGTGAGATTCCCCATTTGGGCAGGGGCAAGGGACCGCGCCTGCATGAGCTGAGGCACGCCTTTGCCATCCATACCCTGGCGCGTTGGTACCGCGAAGGCGACGATCTGTCTGCCAAACTGCCTCTCCTCGCGACCTACATGGGGCACCAAAGCCTCGTCGGTACGCAGCGCTACCTCCGTCTCACGCCGGAGATCTTTCCCGACATCCGCAGCCGTCTCGAGGATTTCCTCGGCCAAGCTATCCCGCGGAGGGCGGACCCATGAAACCGAGCGATTTTGCCATCCGATTGACACAGTTCTTCAGTGCGTACCTCCCCGCGCAAAGAGACCTCAGCCCCAACACCATCAAGGCCTACCGTGACGCGTTCACGCTGCTTCTGCGTTACTGCCGCGATCAACGAGCGCTGCCTCCGGAGCAAGTAACCCTCGATGCACTCGATGTTCCGCTGCTCCTGGCCTTTCTGGATTACCTGCAGAGCGCGCGCCAATGCTGCGCCCGTACGAGGAATCACCGTCTATCCGCCTTGCACGCCTTTTTTCGCTATCTCCAAACCGAGGAGCCGGACCGGATACTGCGATGCCAACAAATCCTAGCGATTCCCCTTCAGCACTCGGCGCCGCCTCCCGTTCATTACCTCTCAAGGGAAGAGCTGACTGCGCTGCTTTTCCAGCCGAACCTCACAACCAACCAGGGGCGGCGCGATGCGGTTTTACTCAGTCTTCTCTACGACAGTGGGGCAAGGGTTCAGGAGATGGTGGACACCTGCGTGCGAGACGTGCGTCTCGAGGCCCCAGCACAAATCCAGCTGACCGGTAAAGGACGGAAAATGCGCATCGTTCCGCTCTTGTCCAACACCGTTGAGCTGTTGAAAGAGTATCTGTGCGAGCACCGCTTGAACAGCGCCGACCGCGCACATTCGCCCCTCTTCTTCAACCGACACGGAGAACGCTTGTCGCGCTCAGGCATCCGCTACATACTGGACAAGTATGCACAACAGGCGCGCAGCGATGCTCTGCTTGGGTCGACCAGGATCACTCCCCATTGCCTTCGCCACTCCAAGGCAATGCACCTTCTTCAGGCAGGTAACCCACCTCCGGTCATCCAGGCGATTCTCGGCCACGCCGACATCAGAACGACCAACATCTATGCCCAAGCCGATACGGAAATGAAGCGACGTGCCCTTGAGAAAGCAGCGTCCGCAACATCACCCTCGGCGCCGCTGTCCTGGCAGGAGGATAAAAGCCTGTTGAGCTGGCTCCGTTCTCTGTAGGCAAACGTCTGCGCGTTATGTTGAGTCTACGGCGAGAAACCCTTGCTGTATCAAAGCAATAGAAAGCTCACTGCGCATAATAACGGACAGCACATCATGTAAATACCATGTGGTCTTTATCCCGAAGTGCCGCCGCCGGGCGTTGTATGAGCAGTTGCGCCGCCACCTCGCGGAGGTGTTTCGCGACCTGGCAAAGCACAGGGAGAGTCGCATCCTCGAGGGGCATCTGATGCCCGATCATGTGCACATGTTGATCTCGATCCCGCCGAAGTACGCGGTGTCACAGGTGATCGGGTACCTCAAGGGCAAGAGCGCGATCCATTTGGCCCGAGTGTAC
>JARRNE010000304.1:0-4276 GCA_037385305.1 Chromatiaceae bacterium
GTTGTGGAGAGGCGGTGCCAGCCGCCTCTCCACGGCGTCGACACGGAGCAAACTCATGCCGATCACCATCAACATTCCCTATCGTACCTACGAGAGACGGCTTCGGGAAGGGCGTCTTCGCCTGGAAGGCCAGCCGTGTCCCCGATGATAGGTGCCGCGCGGCGAGCCTCGGCGAGCCATTGGTGCTGAGCGCCTCGACCGTCTCGCGCGGAGTTGTCCTGCTCGAGCGCGACGCATTCGGGGAGCTTGTCAGCATCGACCTGCAGGCCGCGATCGTGCTCGCGCGTTGCCCGCGGTGCGGCACCCGAACCCGCGTCCTGCCTTACGACATCTTGCCCTACAAGCAGTATTCGGTGGCCGTGATCGCCGAGCTGGCGAGCACCTACGCCAAGGGCTCGGCGAGCCTGCGCAGCGTGGCTTGGGATCTGCTCGGCGCGCGCACGCCGGCGCACACGACGTTGCACGGTTGGAGCGAGGGGCTCGGTGCCCATGTGCTCGGTCTGCCGGGCGGTGAAGTGGGTGGTGTGCCGTTCAGCCGCTTCGTGGTCGAGGCCCAGGCCCGGGTGGTAGCGGTCGCACAGGTGGTGCAGACACCGTTCTGGGTCGATGAGCGCCGCTACCGCTCGGAGGGACGCCGCGAGCGCCTGGCGGGCGTGGCGATGCTGATGGCGGTGGCACGGCTGGTGACGGACACACCGATGGTGGACGCCCTGGCCGAGTGCCGGCGTCTCGCCCTGGTGTGGTCGAGCTCGTGCGTGCTGGTCTTTCCGAGCCGATTCTCGTGCACGGCGATCGAACGGCCTCGTCGTCCGCCTGGGTCAGGATCTGGGCATCCACCGCAAGCGCGCCGAGACCGATGCCTGACCCCTACGAGATCGCCGCCTGGCGCTTCGAGCAGATCGCCCCGCTGGTCGATGCCAGCCTCGATGAGACCCAGCGACGCGCAGCCGTGCGCGAGCGTACGCACAAGCCCGTTCAATGGCCGCACGGGGGACATCCCAAGCCCATCCCCAAAAGCACCCTGTATCGGTGGCTCAAGGCGTACCGCAAGCACGGTTACCCGGGCCTGCTGCCCAAGGTGCGGGCCGACCGCGGTGCCCCGCGGCGGGCGGACACGCCGGTTTGGATCGGCTATGCCATCGGCTTGCTTTAGGAGCAGCCCAATCGCTCGCTGACCCAGCTCGAGGCCTACCTGCAGCTTGAGTTCGAGAATTATCGCCTCAGCCGCTCGGGCCTGGCCCGCCACCTGCGCGCCCATCCCGCCTTCACCGGCATCGAGAAGCTGCGTAAGGGCCACAAGAGCAAGCTGCGCGCGCTCTACGAGGCGCAGCACCCGCACGAGGGCTGGCAGCTCGACGGCAAGGGCCCCTTCACGGTGCGCCTGCAGCGGGAAGGACGCGTCCAGGTGCACGTGCTCTCGGTGCTCGACGACTCTAGCCGCTACGTCCTCGCCGCCCAGCTGGCCACCTCCGAGAGCGAGGCTGCGGCGATTACGGTGTTCGAGAAGGCGGTCGGGAAATGGGGGCTCGCCGACCGCTTTCAGTTCGACGCCGGTTCGGCCTTCGACGCCAAGGGCTTTCGCCAGGGACTGGCACAGCTGGGCGTGCATCGCAACGCCGTGAAGGTACGCACCCCCGAGTGGCAGGGCAAGATCGAGGCCTACCACCGCTGTCTCGGGCGCTGGTTCGTCAACGAGCTCACCTGCCAGGAGGTCGTCGATCGCGAGCACCTCCAGCAGCTGCTCGAGGCCATGGTGGCGCTGCTCTACAACCGCCATCACCACCGCGAGCTGGCCACCACCCCCGAGAAGCGCCTGGCCGCACGCCTCTCCCCACGCCAGGTCAGCCTCGATGTGCTGCGCCGCGCCTTCTTCCTCGAGACCACCGCCAAGGCCCATCCCAAGACCGGAGAGGTGCGCCTGCCCAACGCGGCGTTGCGCGTGCCCGCCCCCTTCGCCGGACAACGCCACCGCCTTGCCTACCACCCGGTCCATGCGGGGCTGGCCGTGCTGATCACCGGCGACGGGCGCGAGATCGCGCTTGCGCCCTTCACCAAGCAGCCACTTTCCGCCGTCGCGCCGCAAACCCCCAAGCGCGGCACCGGCCAGCTGCAGAAACTGCTCGATCGCTGCCACGGCCACGAGCGGCCCAATGCCCAGCCGGGCTTCGGCCTGCCCGAGCTCTTCGCCGAGCTCGCCATCCTGCTCGGGCGTAGCGTGCCCGCCTCCGAGCGCGAGGCGCGCAGCGTGCTCGGCTTCTACCGCAAGCACGGCCCGCTGCCGCGCCAACCCTTCCTCGCCGCCTGCGCGCGTACCGCCAAATCCCTCGGCACAGGCCGTCCGCTGTCGGCCTACCTCGCCGACCTCGGGCGCCAGATCGACGCCCAGCCCGATCCCCAGGAGCCCAGCGAGCCATGAATCCAACCCCCTTTCCCTTCGAGGACTTCCGCCGTGCCAAACAGCGCCTACAGCGCGCCCTGCTCGAGCACCACGAGCCCTTCGTGCTCCTCACCGGGGAGACCGGCACCGGCAAGACCGCGCTGCTGCGCGAGCTGCGCGCCGAGATCGATCGCACACGCTACCGCGTGCTCTACTTCGCCCAAGCCAGGAAGCTCGGCGCCGTCGGTCTGATCAAGGTCCTCGGCGAGGGCCTGCGCGTGCGTCCCAGCCTGTGCCATGCCCTGAGCTTGGAGCGGTTGCTGCACGCCCTGGCCGAGGACCCGCGTATCCTGCTGCTGTGGCTCGACGAGGCCCACGAGCTGCCAGAGGAGACCTTGGCCGAGGCGCGTGCCATCACCGAAAGCGACCTCGCCGGCACCGGCCCCATCCAGGTCTTGCTCATCGGCCTGCCCAAGCTGCGCGCCCAGCTCCAGGCCCAGCCCGCCCTGTGGCGGCGCATCGGTGTGCGCGAGGAGATCACCGGCTTGCGCTTCGAGGAGCTCAACGCTTTCCTCGCTCACCATTTCGCCTCGCCGGCGCCCCTCTGCGAGCAGGGGCTCAGCGCCCTGTTCGAGCACGCCAAGGGCGTACCCGGCCTGCTCCTGCCCCTGTACCGCGCCATCCTCGCGGGGGCCGGCACCGAGAACAGCCCCATCGACCCGGCGGCGGTCGAGGACGCCCTGCAACGCTGGGACCTGGCCTGAGACCACTGCCATGACCCGATCCGACCTCCAACCCCTGCGCGCCTTTCTCCAGCAGGCCCGCCGCCGCTACCTCACGGTGCGCCCCCACGGCTTCGCGCTCCACCCCGACGCGCCGCTGCGCCCCACGCTCGAGGTGCGTATCTCGAGTTTCGGCGCCGCCCGCACCCTCTACCAGAACCGCAAGCCCCTGTGCCGCTCCCTCGACGGCATCGAGCCCATCGCACCCCAGGGCCGACGCCGCTGCGCCGACTGTGCACTGCGTCCCCGCTGTACCGCCCAGGTGCGCCTTGATCTGCTCGCTGACACCCAGCCCTACCGCCTGCTCCTCGCCCACACCTCGGCGCGGAATTTTCTCCTCTACGAAACGCAGCTGCGAGAACGCGGGGCCGCGCTCGACGAGGGCCTGCACCGCATGACCGTCATGAACCGCGGCTCCTGGGGGGAGCTGCGCTTTGAGCAACCCCCGTGACGGCCTCACACGCCCCGGCGGTGTGTGGTCTGTGGTCGGGCCCCAGGCGCTCGGCGGCCGTGCTCATCGACCCCGGAGCTCACCGCCAGCTCGCCCTCTCGCTGGCCAACACCGCGCTGGCGCACACCACGCTGCTCGACTGGCTCGCCGAGCAGAACGCCCAGCTCGTGATCCCCGATACCCTGCTCGGCGCACCTTCCCTCAACCCGCCGCGCCAGACCGCGGTGGTTGTTTGGATCGCTCCGAGCGAGCTGCCCGAGGCGATCCGCTTCGCCACCGGCCTCACCACCCGCGCGCCTAGACAGACCGCCGCCTTGCTCGCCCGATGGCCCTCCGCCCCAGCGCTGCGCCCCTTCCTGCGCCTGCTCAACACGGCGTGCCCTACCAAGCAGCTCTCCTTGCTCTGAATTCGCGACCGTCATCGTCTCCCGGCACCCGGTCATCCACCCCTGGTCCCCGACTCGCAACGCCGCCCTTGCGCCGGGCCCCTCTGAACGCTTGAGACTGATGCTTCATCCCCTCCCTAAATCCCCAGCATTTCCCATTGCTTGCCAGTCCCAATCACAGTGAGACACCGGTTCCAAATACCGCGGCACACGACACTACATCGCCCGTCGCGGGATGCTGGTCGAGTCGCCGGCCGACACGCCCTCCGGATTCTTCTCG
>JARRNE010000305.1:0-4273 GCA_037385305.1 Chromatiaceae bacterium
GATCGGAGAGGCCCTGCGCTTTTTTCGGGATCTCAGGCTCGCTGGCCGGCGGGCGGAGATCGGGACGAAGGTGATTCGGGAGATCTCCCAGCGGCTGCGGTTCCTGATGGACGTGGGGCTCGACTACCTGGCCCTCGAGCGCAGCGCCGAGACTCTCTCAGGCGGATAGGCCCAGCGCATTCGGCTGGCCAGTCAGATCGGCGCCGGCCTGGTGGGGGTCATGTATATCCTGGATGAGCCGTCCATCGGGCTGCACCAGCGCGACAACGCACGGCTGCTAAGGACCCTCAGTCAGCTGCGGG
Organism: Chromatiaceae bacterium; assembly: GCA_037385305.1. GTDB lineage: Bacteria > Pseudomonadota > Gammaproteobacteria > Chromatiales > Chromatiaceae > JARRNE01. Next base: position 303 of record JARRNE010000305.1, read on the forward strand.
ACGCGGGCAATACCGTGATCGTCGTGGAGCACGACGAGGAGGCGATCCGCACCGCGGATCGGGTCGTGGACCTCGGCCCAGGGGCCGGCGCCCACGGCGGAGAGGTTATCGCCGAGGGTACCGCGGAGGAGATTGCCGCACACCCCCGCTCCCTGACCGGGCGCTACCTCGCGGGGGACCTTCGCATCGAGATCCCCAGGGAGCGGGTCCCCCCCGACCCAGCCAGACTGCTGCGTGTCCTGGGCGCCGCGGACCACAACCTGAAGAACATCGACGTGGCGATCCCGGTCGGGACCTTTTGCTGCATCACAGGGGTATCGGGGTCCGGGAAGTCCACGCTGATCAACGACACCCTCTATCCGGCCGCCGCACGCAAGCTCAACGCCGCGAGTGTGACACCGGCGCCCCATTGCGCCATCGAAGGCCTCGGGCACTTCGACAAGGTGGTGGCCATCGACCAGAGCCCCATCGGACGTACCCCCCGTTCGAATCCGGCCACCTACACGGGCCTTTTCAATCCGATCCGAGAGCTCTTCGCCGCCACCCCCGAAGCCCGCTCCCGAGGATACTCGGTGGGCCGCTTCAGCTTCAACGTCGCCGGCGGGCGCTGCGAGGCATGCAAGGGCGACGGACTAATCCGGGTGGAGATGCACTTTCTGCCGGATGTCTACGTCCAGTGCGATGTCTGCAAGGGCCGGCGCTACAACCGGGAGACCCTGGAGATCCGCTACAAGGGCCGCCCCATCGATCAGGTCCTCGACCTCACGGTGGAAGATGCCATCGATCTCTTTGCGGCCGTCCCGGTCATCAACCGCAAGCTCCAGACCCTGGTGGACGTGGGCCTGGCCTATATCCGCCTGGGCCAGAGCGCCACGACCCTATCCGGCGGCGAGGCCCAGCGGGTCAAGCTCTCTCGCGAGCTCTCCAGACGCGACACCGGCCGTACCCTCTACATCCTGGACGAGCCCACCACCGGGCTTCACTTTCAGGACGTGAAACATCTGCTCGACGTGCTCCACCACCTGCGGGATCAGGGCAACACGATCGTGGTCATCGAGCACAATCTGGATGTGATCAAGACAGCGGACTGGATCATCGACCTGGGCCCTGAGGGGGGCGATCGGGGCGGGGAGCTGGTCGCCAGCGGCCCGCCGGCGGAGATCGCCGCTCACCCCCTGTCATACACGGGGCAATGCCTGAGGCCCCTGCTCGAGCGAGGGTGGTAGCCGCCCGCCGGGCTTCTACTTCGGCCCGAGAGTCAGCAGCCCGTGCCGGTCATCCATGGTCACGCGGTAGCGCCCAAGCACGCTCATGCCGAGCAGGGCGTTCTCGCCGAGCTTCGCGTCATCGAGGAAGGCGGCCTGGACACCGGGAATCCGGGCATCCCCCAACCAAAGCCCAGGAAGCGTTCCGATGCGGGCCGAAACCTTGCCATTGGCGGTCTGCATCTGCCGTTGCTTCATGGCACCTGCCGGTAACCCGAGCTGCGCAAGCAGGCTCGCGGGGAGGACCACGAAATCCGCGCCTGTGTCCACCACCAGGGTCCGGGAGATCCGTTGACCGCTCTCCCCCTCCAGGGATACCTGGACCGCATGCGCCGTGCCCTGACGAATGGTGTGCACGACGATATCACCGTCCTTGCCTTGGACAGGCGCAGATTCAGCCGTGACCGGCGGCGCCTCCACCGGGACCTTGGGCCCAAGGACGATCACCCGTTCGATCTTGCCTGCCGGCCCCTGCACGATAACGCTGTTGAACTTGCCGAGCAGCTCCAGCAGCCGAGGATAGAGCTCGTCGGTGTCCACCCTTCCCATCGCCTCCGTCGTATGCCGCAGACCGCTCACCTCGAACCCGTTCGCGGCCGCCAGCCGCTGGAGCTCATCAGCAACTGCCACCTGCGAGGCACCAACGGCCCGCTGCCACGCCAAGAAAAGGCTGAAGACGAGCGACAACGCAAGCGCGGCGGCATGGGAACGACGATGGCGGAGGGACATGTGGCGCGCCGGTCGCAGAAGGTCGGATGCTCACTCGCAGCCTAGCAGCTCCCCGCCCCTGCCGCCAGCGTGTGCAGGGGGGAGAAGCGACTTGATGAAACAACGGGTGGTGGCTAATGGCTGGCGGCTCGCCGCTATTGCTAGGATTATGGCCGCACTTCAGCCCCCGAGCGGCCATCCCGGATGGTGGACGGCCGGCTGCGGCCGCCGCACGGGCCGTTCAACAGAAAATCCACTTGCGGGCCCAGGCGTAGCCGGACTTGAAGGCCGGTACGCGCGGGCGGGCGGCCGCTGCGATTCGCGCTCGTCGAGACGAGGGCACCACCCCAGGCCCGGCAGAGGGCTGCCGCTACGGGATGCGCCGTCACCCGCACCGCGAGGGTGGAGTGGGGGCCGGTAAGCAAGGGGGAGGTTGTGCGCCGCGCCGGAAGCAGCCAGGTGACTGGTCCCGGCCAGCTCCCGAACACGTGCGCCATCCGGGCTGCATCCAGGGGCTCGACGAAGGGAAGAAGCTGGCCAAAATCGGCGGCGACGAGGATCAGCCCCTTGCGCGCGGGGCGGCCTTTGAGGTCCCGGATGCGCTGCACCGCGCCCTGGCTCAAAGGGTCGCACCCCAGACCGTACACCGCCTCCGTGGGATAGGCGATCACACCGCCGACCTGGAGGCAGCGCACCGCGAGCCGGAGCTTGTACCAACCAATAACGGCAGCCATCGGACCCTTACCGTGAAAGTCGCGCGTAGCGCGCTCCTAATCCCCCTCGCCCTCCGGGAGAGGGCCGGGGTGAGGGAAACGGTCATGGCGCCAGCGACTTACTTTTTCTGGGTGACGCTGGCACCATGACCGTTAGCCCGAAGGGGCCTCGGTTGAGCCTCCGGCTGCCATCCGCCCCAGCCTGCCTGTCAGGACACCGCCTCCTCGTGCTCTGCCGTCTCTTCAAAGGGAGCACTGTAGCTGCAGTCCTTCTGGGGACACACCCTTTGGGCTGGACCGCGCTTGGTCACTTTGACCGTCAGGATCGGCCAACCGCACTGGGGACAAGGCCCTGCAATCGGCTCATGCCAGACGGCGTAATCGCACTTCGGGTAGGTGGAGCAGGAGTAAAACACCTTCCCCCTGCGGGACTGCTTCTTCAGCAGGGTGCCGCGTTGACACTTGGGACAGACCACCCCTGTATCCGCCGGCCGCTCCAAGGGCTCGATGTGGCGACACTTCGGATAGGCGCTGCAGCCGATGAACTTGCCGTACCTGCCGCGCTTGACATGGAGCGGCGAGCCGCACTCGGGGCAAGTCCTACCCTCCACCACCTCCGCCGGAGGCTGCTCCTCCTGATCCCTCGGTGCGAGATCGCGGGTGTAGTCGCACTCCGGGTAGCGGGTACAGCCGATGAAGCGCCCATGGCGCCCCAAACGGATTGCCAGCGGCGCACCGCATTGGGGACAGGTCTCTTCAATGATCTCCTGGGTAACATCGCTGCGCTTGACGTTCTCCTGCGTGTGATCGACCCGCTCCTTGAACGGCTTCCAGAAATGCTCCAGCAGGGGAATCCAGTCCTCCTCCCCACGGGATACCGCGTCGAGCTCGTCCTCGAGCTTCGCGGTGAAGTCGTAGTCCACGTAAGGCGTGAAGTGTTCCGTAAGAAACCGGTTGACGATCCGCCCCACATCGGTCGGGAAGAACCGCTTCTTCTCCAGCTGGACGTACTCCCGCTCCTGGAGCGTGGAGATGATGGTGGCGTAGGTCGATGGGCGGCCGATCCCGTATTCCTCCAGGGCCTTGACGAGGGACGCCTCGGTGTATCGGGGTGGGGGCTCGGTGAAGTGCTGCTCCGGGCGAATCCCCAGGAGGTCAAGCAGCTCGCCCTCGTTCAGGGGCGGCAGCATGCGCTCCTCATCGTCGTCCGCCCCGGCCGGATCGTCCCGCCCCTCCAGGTAGACCCGCATGAATCCGGGCTCCGCAACCGTCGATCCGGTGGCAC
>JARRNE010000306.1:0-4273 GCA_037385305.1 Chromatiaceae bacterium
GCCTCCATCGGGGGGTTGTCCGTTATCGTCAGGGCCCGATCGGTGCCTTCCAGTTGTGTGGAGACCCGCCCGGTTCGCAACAAGGACGGGGAGATCATGTATGTGGTGGAGGTCTTACGCCCCGTGCGGGTGGCCAGCGCGACCTCCGGCACACAGGGCCTGGTGGGCCGTGGAGCGGCTTTTCGCAGAATGCTGGAGCTGGTCCAACGGGTGGCCGGGAGCGAGGCCGCAGTCCTGCTACTCGGAGAGTCGGGCACTGGCAAGGAGGCTGTCGCCCAGGCGATTCACGCATCCTGCCAGAGGGCCCAGGGTCCCTTCGTACCGGTCGAGTGCTCCGGCCTGACGGAATCGCTGTTCGAGAGCGAGCTGTTCGGACACGAGAAAGGCGCCTTCACCGGCGCCCAACAACGCAAGGTCGGGCTCATCGAGGCGGCTCAAGGGGGTACCCTGTTTCTGGACGAGGTGGGCGACATCCCCCTGTCCCTGCAGGTGAAGCTGCTGCGCCTGCTGGAGACCCGCACCTTTCGGCGGGTGGGCAGCGTGGACGCCAAACGGGCCGACTTCCGGCTCGTGTGCGCCACCCATCGCGACCTCAAGTCCCTTGTCGCCGCTGGGGATTTTCGCCAAGACCTCTATTACCGCATCAGCGCCTTTCCTATCCCGCTGCCGGCACTGCGCGAGCGCGGTGATGACCTGCCGCTGCTGGTCGAGACCCTGCTGCGACGCATTCAGCCACGGCGCAAGGTCTCGCTCGCCCCGGAGGCCATGGCCTGCCTGCAGGGCTATTCCTTCCCCGGCAACGTACGCGAGCTGCGCAACATCCTCGAACGCGCCAGTCTGTTGGCCGACAGCGATACCATCCTGCCCGAGCACCTACCCGAGGAGTGCCGCCCCGCGACCCCCGCCGATCCCTACCCATCTACCGCATCACCATCCGTGCCGGCCATCCTCCCCTTGGAAGAGGTGGAGCATCGCTACCTCCGCGACATTCTCGCCCGTTTTCCGGGCGATCGCCGCACTCTGGCCGGTAAGCTTGGCATTAGCGAGAGAACTTTCTACAGGAAGATTAAGGGCTTGTAGGCCGGCGGTGTGGGCGGCGCCAGTCCCGAGTCAATCATCACCACGATCCCCCAGGAGGCCGCCCTCGTCGAGCTCCAGTGCGGGAATGGCTGCCAAGCCGCCGCCGACGATGCCCTGCAGGGCGCCGCGCTCCCGTTGGATCTGCAGCTGCGTGGCGGTGAAGGCCTCGCCGGTCGTTCACACTCCAGGGTTCCCCTCCGGCGTCTGTAGGACCTCCCGCGCCAGCATGGCCCGTAGGAGCCCGCTTGCGGGGGACGCCAGGCTCAGGGCATGCGCGGTCGCCCGCAAGCGGGCTCCTACGCTATCTGAGGATCAGCGGGCACAGGCGAAAACTTCAGCGACCTTCAACACCCGCCACGACGACCCCCGTGATTGCGCCAACCCCCGCATCCCGGCAGCAAGCTCGGGGTTGCAGGCCCCGGGGGAGCGGATCCGAGGCATCACGCTTCGCTTTGCCGACAGGGGTCCTCGCTGCTCCTGCGAACTCGACGCCCAAGATGACCGGGTCCCGAGCGAAGCGCGCATCCTTGACGTCCTTGACCCAGTTGCAGGGGTACTGCTATTGACTCCTGTGTCCGCGATTGGGTGTCATTGACACCCGGCGCCGGCAAAGAGGCCGGAGCCACTTGCCCATGCAACCACGGAAAGCGAGGGGGCACCTCCCATGAAAAGACTCGTCGTCTGTTGTGACGGGACCTGGAACACGCCCGATCAGGAGCAGAATGATCTGCCGTCCCCGACCAATGTGGTCAAGCTGTACAACGCTGTCGCACCCCAGGCGAGCGGGGTCGAGCAGCAGACCTATTACCATCCCGGCGTGGGCACCGAGGGTCCCGTGGGCGCGCGCACCGCGGGCGGAGCCTATGGCGCGGGGCTGGGCGAGAACATCATCAGCGCCTATGCCTGGCTCGCCGTCCACTATGAGTCCGGCGACCACGTTTTTCTCTTCGGCTTCAGCCGCGGCGCCTTCACCGTCCGCAGCCTGGCGGGCTTCATCGGCCGCTGCGGGCTGCTCGATCTCAAAGGACTCACGCCGAGCGACGCCTTCGGGCGCGCAGAGCGCGCCTATCAGGAGGGGTATCGAGACGGCAACACGGACTGGAAGCCCACCGGCTGGGCGCTGCGGGCAACGGAACCCGTGCCCATCCATTTCATCGGCGTCTGGGACACGGTGGGCGCCCTCGGAATTCCAGACGATCTTGCTCTGCTCAACCTACTCGACAAACCGGAGAGCTGGCGCTTTCACGACATGAGCCTCGGCCCAAGCGTGAGCTATGCGCGCCAGGCAATGGCCCTCGACGAGCAGCGGGCGAGCTTCACGCCCACCCTCTGGACGGACCCCGCCACGAGGGCACCCTATCTCAACGACGATCGCGTCAAGCAGCTCTGGTTCCCCGGCGTCCACAGCGATGTGGGCGGCGGGTACGCCGAGTCCGATCTATCGGACATCGCGCTGAAGTGGATGATGGACGAAGCAACGGCTCGAGGGCTTGGGTTCACCAACAAGATGGTGGCTCAGCTGCGGCCCGAGCCCTGCGGGGTGCTGCACAACTCCCTGCAGGGCATCTTCCGGATGCTGAGGACCCGCCCGCGCAATATCCCGCGCATGATCGATCCCGCGTGGCTGCATCCGGCGACCATTGAGCGGCACGACAACCCTCCGATCTCGCAAGCCCCCTACCATCCGACCAGGACGCTTGCCGGGAGCCAGACTGCAAGGGTATCCGTCTACGCCCGCGATCACTGGAATGCGACGGGACTCTATCTCGAGGCCGGTAACACCTACGAGCTCACGGGCTCCGGGGAGTGGCTCGACTCCTCGATCCCCTGCGGCCCAAACGGCATGCAGGACGGGAAATTCCATCCCGGGGAATTGCTGCTGGCGGCATCCTCGTTCCTCGGGGGCATCGAGAGCCTGTACAGGAGGGTGACGGGCAACGACCGGGCGGACTTCTGGGGAACGCGCCGTATCGAGTCCATGCCCTGGTTTGCCTTGGTCGGAGTGATCGCGAACGACGGCACCGGCGCCCCCTCCCCCGTCAACGACGGATCCCCCAGCCCGCATGAGACCTTCCTCATCGGGGAAGGCCCGGTCAGGGTCGCAGTCGAGAAACCCGGATATCTGTACGCCTTCGCCAACGATGCCTGGGCCTTCTACGGCAACAACCGAGGGAGCCTTGTCCTGACGGTCAAGCGGCTGTGACAGTCCTCCCCGGCCGGAGAGGCTGTCGCAGGAGGCAAGAGCCTTCCAGGATGCAAGGAACCGGCGACACACCGTGAGACCCACGATGACAGGAACGCACGACGAGGCCGGTGGCTCCGACGGACGCCTGGTGGCGCTGGTCACCGGTGCGACCGGGGCCATCGGCAGGGCGATTGCCGAGCGGATCGCCGATCGTCCCGGGTACGAGGTTGTGCTCCTCGGCCGGGACGCGGCAAAGGCGGAGGCGGCAGTCGCGCACGTCCAGCACCGAAGCGGCAACCCCAACGTCCGCTACGAGCTCGCCGATGTGGCTCGACGCCGATCCATCACCGCCCTGGCCGAACGCTGGAGCGGGCGGGCCCATGTCCTGGTGAACACCGCGGCGATCACTCCCCGAGGGCGCGAGGAGACCCCGGAGGGGATCGAGCGCCAGCTCGCGACCAACGTCCTCGGCTACTTCTGGATGATCGAGGCGTTCCGCGAGCGCCTTGCCGAAGCAGCGCCGGCGCGGGTCGTAAACGTCGCGAGCTACTGGGCCGGGGGCCTGGACCTGGACGACCTGGAGTTCAAGCACCGGCGTTACGACAACGACGCGGCCTACCGCCAATCGAAGCAGGGGGACCGCATGCTGACGGTGGCCTTCGCCGAGCGCCTCAAAGGGGCAGGCATCAGCGTCAACGCCTGTCACCCGGGGGATGTGGTCTCCACCTTGAGCCGCAGCCTCGGATTCGGCGGTCATGAGACGGCGGACGAGGCGGCCCGCACCCCGGCCTGGCTCGCCACGGAGGCCACCGGCGGCACAGTGACCGGCAGATACTTCGAGCACACCCGCGAGGTCCGCTGCCGTTTCGGCGAGGACCGGGAAGCGGTCGAGGCCCTGTATCGGGCGTGTGAAGCCTATCACTGACCCGGGTCTGCAGCGCGCGGGGGGAAGCCGTTCCGACAGCCGATTGGATTCCCCTGAGACCCGGCCCGCAGGCGTTTCCGCTG
>JARRNE010000307.1:0-4259 GCA_037385305.1 Chromatiaceae bacterium
GGGGGCGACCGGGAGAGCGCCGTGCGCGACTTTTGCGGTACGCGCTGCCGCTAAGGCTGATAACCGCTCGGGGAATATCATCGACGACAGACCGCCGCCCGCCGCGATACCGATAAGTGTCCGGCGGCGACCAGAGACTGATTTTGTCCGCGGGCTGCCTCAGGACCTCCATCCCTTGCTGCGCCGGCTCTACGGGTCGCGTGGGGTGCGTTCAGAGGCGGGCTGTACCTTGCCGCTGTCGGCTCTCCATCCGGTAGATCTGCTCAAGGATATCGGGTCCGCCGCCGAGCTTCTCGCCCGTTGTGTGATGGCGGGCGGCTCCGTGCTGGTGGTGGGCGACTACGACGCGGACGGGGCGACCGGCAGCGCCCTGGCGGTGCGCGGGCTGCGCGGAATGGGGGCGGCGAAGGTCTCCTACCTGGTGCCGAGCCGGTTCGCCTTCGGCTACGGTTTGAGCCCGCAGGTGGTGGACGCGGCGGCGCCTCAGGGTCCGGACCTCATCCTCACCGTGGACAACGGGATCGCCAGCGTGGAGGGGGTGCGCCGCGCGGGGGAGCTCGGCATTCCCGTCATCGTCACGGATCACCATCTGCCGGGACCAGAGCTCCCGGCGGCCGCCGCCATCGTCAACCCGAATGCGCCGGGGGATCTTTTTCCGAGCAAGCATCTGGCCGGCGTCGGTGTGGTCTTCTATCTCCTCGCCGCCTTGCGCGCCCGGCTGCGGTCGGGGGGCTGGTTTCGCGGCACCCGCCGGGAGCCGAACCTGGCGGAGCTCCTGGACCTTGTCGCCTTGGGCACCGTGGCGGACGTGGTGACCCTGGACGAGAACAATCGCATCCTGGTGGAGCAGGGGCTGCGGCGGATCCGAGCCGGGCGCTGCAGCCCGGGCATACGCGCAATCCTGGAAGTCGCCGGGCGCCGGCGCGAGGAGGTGACGGCGCGGGACCTGGGCTTTGCCGCCGGCCCTCGGCTGAATGCCGCTGGCAGGTTGCAGGATATGTCCCTGGGGGTTGAGTGCCTGCTCTCGGAGGATCCGGTCCAGGCGGCCGCGATGGCGCGGGAGCTCGACGCCCTGAATGCCCGCCGCCGGGAGATCGAGGGCGAGATGCGGGATCAGGCGGAGGCGATGGTCGAGGCGCTGGACCCGGAGGTTCAAGGGCACGACCCTGCGTTCTGTCTGTTCGACGAGCGCTGGCATCAGGGGGTGATCGGCATTCTCGCCGCCCGCATACGGGAGCGTTACCATCGGCCGGTGATCGCCTTTGCGCAGGCGGACGACGGTCTGCTTCGAGGCTCAGCCCGCTCCGTCGACGGGCTCCACGTCCGGGATCTCATCGACGCCGTCGCGAAGCGCCATCCGGCGTTGCTCGAGCGCTATGGCGGGCATGCCATGGCCGCCGGACTCACCCTGCGCCGGCGGGCACTGGAGACCTTTCGGGACGCCTTCGCGGCGGAGGTCCGCCGTGAGGTGGGGGATGTCCCCCCGGCGCGGGAGCTGGTCTCGGACGGTGAGCTGCCGGCCGAGTCCCTGGACCTCAACACGGCAGACGTCCTGCGAACGGCGGGTCCTTGGGGCAAGGGGTTTCCTGAGCCCCTGTTCGATGGGCGCTTTCGGGTGCTCGACCGGCGCCTGGTGGGGGATCGCCACCTGCGCCTCCGCCTGGGGACCGAGGACGGCCGGGGAGCCATCGACGCCATAGGCTTTCGTCTTGGCGGGCACGCGGCGGAGGCGGGTGAGCGGGCCCATCTCGCCTACCGGCTGGACGTGAACGACTATCGGGGGATCAGGTCGCCCCAGCTGGTGGTGGAGCATCTGCAGTGGGCGGGGTAGGGCACCAATTTCCCACTTTTCCGTGCCTATTGGCTTGCAACATATTGATTTCCTTCGTCTGGTACCAGTGGATCGAGCTCACTCTGGCGGCGCTGCTCGAGCCGGTGCGTCGACCGCTCGGCCTCACCGCTGCTGCACTTCCGCCGCCGGGCAACGGCAGGTGACCAGCGTGCCGCCTTTCCCCGGCGTCTCGATGGTGAGCTGTCCCCCGAGGATGCCCGCCCGGTAGCGCATGATGGGCAGTCCCATCCCCCCCTGACGCCTCTCGAGCGGCCCGATGCCGATCCCGTCATCGTAAACGGAGAGGATGACATCCTCGCCCTGCTGGACCAGCCGCATCCGGATCTTGTGGGGCTCACCGTGTCTCAGGGCGTTGTGCAGCGCCTCCTGCGCGATGCGGTAGAGGTGGATGGCGACGTTCTCCGATGGCACCCGGACTGTGCGGTCAGCGTGAAGCCAGCAGTCGACGCCGGAGCTCTTGCGGACGTGTGCGGTCAGCTCCGAGAGGGCCGCGGCCAGGCCCTCGGGGTCGATCTCCACCGGCGCGAGGCCGCGGGCCAGCGCGCGGGCCTGGGCCAAGGCATCCTGGAGGTGGCCGATGAGGACCTTGACCTCCTCGGCCTCTTCCGGGCGCTCGGCGGCGCTCAGCTTGCCCTCGATGCTGCTTGCGAGCATGGTGAGCGCACTCAGCTGCTGGCCGATGCCGTCGTGGATCTCGCGCCCGATACGCTCCTGCTCGGCGGTGCTCACCTCGATGATCTCCCGCTCCAGGGCCTTGCGGTGGCTGATGTCGCGCACCAGCGCGACGTACAGCCCGAGATCGTCGATCTCGCTGACGGTTATCTCCATGGGGAAGAGGGGGCCGTCGCGGCGGCGCCCCATCAGCTCCTGCGGGCGATGGGTGCCATGTCGGCACTGCCCTATGCGGAAGCAGGCCGGATAGTCGGGGCAGCTGCCGCAGCTGGGTGGCAGCAGGAGGCTCGCCGCTTGGCCGATGACGGCCGCGGCGGGGCGACCGAACATGCGCTCGGCGGCCGGGTTGTAGTCTTGAACGATCCCCTGGCGATCGACGGTGATGATGGCATCCCCCGCGGTCGCGACGATGGCGCCCAGCCGTTGCTCGCGCTCGTACAGCCTCTGCTCCAGGGCCTTGCGCTCGGTGATGTCGTGCACCAGGGTGTAGAAGCCCTGGGTGCACCCCTCGTTGTCCTTCTCGGGGACGAGCACCACGTCCATCGTGCGGACTCCGTCAGGGAAGGCGAAGGCGGCCTCGTAGCGCTCGGTCTCCCCGCGCAAGGCATTGTCGATATGGGGCTTGGCGAGGGCGTAGTTCGCGGCGCCCAGCAGCTCGCCGACAGCCTTGCCGACGATTTGCTCCGACGACCGGCCGTAGCGCTCTTCGTACCGCCGATTGACGTAGCGATAGACCTCGCCCGCATCGACGTAGGCAAACATGGCCGGCACGTTCGCCGCCAGGGTGCGCAGCTCCCCCTCGCGCCGGGCGAGCTCGGCGGTGCGCTCTGCAACGCGCTCCTCGAGGACCCGGTTCAGCTCCTTGAGCTGCGCCTCGCTCGCGCGCAGCCGCTGCTCGGCCCGCAGGCGCGCGCTGATATCGAAGAAGCTGATGACGACCCCCTCGATGCGCTGGTCCTGGGTGCGGTAGGGCTGGATGCGGCGCAGGAAGTGACGCCCGTCGTTGGTGACCACATCCTGCTCCAGCGGCACGAGTCTCTCGAGCACGGCCTCGGCATCGGTCAAGAGTGCGTCGTCGGCGAAATTCGGCGAGAGGTCACCGAGCGGCCGGTCCATGTCGGAGGGGCGTAGATTGAACAGCCGCGCGGCCTGGGGCGTGAAGCGCTTGATGCGCATCGCGGTGTCGAGAAAGACGGTCGAGACCTCGGTACTGTTCAACAGGTTGGTGATGTCGTTGGTGGTGCGCTCCAGCTCCTCGACCTTGTCCTGGAGCTGGTTGTTCACCGTGGTGAGCTCTTCGTTCAGGGATTGCAGCTCCTCCTTCGAGGTCTCCAGCTCCTCGTTGGCGGACTGCAGCTCCTCGTTCATGGACATCACCTCTTCGTTCGATGCCTTGAGCTCCTCGTTGGAGCCTTCCAGCTCCTCGATGGTGCTCTCGAGGTCCTCGCGAGACCGGTGTCGGTGGGCATCGCCTGCAGGAAGCGCTTGAAGGCATCGAGCCCGCCGGCGGATGCGCCCACGCCGACGACCGCAAGACATCTGGGGCGCGCTGGCCCTTCCCCGCCGACGCCTGCTTCCGTTTCGCCTTGCGTGTCAGCCGCGTCCCTGTCCCTTGGCCGGGTCATACGCGTTCTCCCGCTTGGCCCTGCTCGAGCACCCACTGCACGGCGCAGCGTGTCAGCTCCCCGGCGGAACTCAGGTTGAGCTTGCGCTTGATCTTCGCCCGGTGTGCCTC
>JARRNE010000308.1:0-4254 GCA_037385305.1 Chromatiaceae bacterium
CGACAGCGCCGATCGGGAAGAGTCCGCGATCGGCCAGGCCAAGCGCGTTCGGCTTGAGGAGCGTCTCCCGAGGCTCTGCAACATCTGCCCGATACTCTGCGCTCGAGCCGGCGTGACCAACAAGTGCACGTGGTTGGTCATCAGCACATAGGCGTGGATCTGGCAGTCCGCCTTGTCGGCACTTTCCCGCAACTAGTCCAGGTACGTCAGGAAGTCGTTGTCATCAAAGAAGCAGGGCTGGCGGTTATTTCCCCGCTGTACGATATGCGCTGGCATCCCCGGTACATAGAAGCGCGGCTTTCTCGGCATGGCGAAGCTCCCCTCGATGAATCCTTCGTGGAGGGGAGCTTAGCATAAAATGACTCCGACCCTGAGGTATCCCCTGAAAATCCCGACCGCAGACAGTAGGTTACATGAGATTTTTCGAGAAAAAATGAACATGCACGAGAGGCCGTTGTCCCTGACAAGTGACCAAACGAGCCAGGAGACCCCCCGTGCATGCCCTGACGATCCTACACCGATGCCTCGACACGTTGCTCACCTGCGTGCACCGTCGCCGCCGCGAGACCTTGTTCGCGGCGGTCGCCGCGTGCGTCAGCGGGCCACGCGTGACGCTGACCGATATCGGGCGGCGGTTCGAGTCGAAGACGAGCCTGCGCCATGGCATCAAGCGAGCCGATCGGCTCCTTGGCAACGGCAAGCTGCAAGGCGAGCGGCGGACGTTCTACGCAGCATTGTGCCGGGTGCTGTTGGCGCGCGTCGCCGAGCCCTTGATCCTGATCGATTGGTCGGATCTCAAGGCGGATCAGTCGGTGCACCTGCTGCGCGCCTCGCTGGCGGTGGGCGGGCGCAGTCTGACGCTCTACGAGGAGGTGCATGGGCAGAAGCTCTTGGGCAACCGCGGCGTGCAGACGCGGTTTCTGCGCACCCTCGCGACGCTGCTGCCGGCGCACGTGGCGCCGATCATCATTGCCGACTCCGGTTTCAAGGTGCCCTTCTACCGCGAGGTCGAGCACCTCGGCTGGCGCTGGGTCGGGCGTGTGCGCGGGCGCGACTTTCTGCGCCCAAAGTCCCGCTGGGTGAGCTGCAAGACCCTGTTCAAAAGCGCCACAGCGACGCCGACCTCCTTGGGTGTCGGAGACTGGGTGCGCAGCAATCCGATCGCGGCCGTGATCGTGCTGGTGCGGCTCGCGCCGCAAGGACGCCGCGGCAACAACGCCTTCGGCAAACGATCGCGCTCGAAGGCCAGCCGGCAAAGTGCCCGCGCCGCCAAGGAGCCCTGGCTGCTGGTGGCCAGCCCGAAACTCGCCGAGCTGCCGGCGAAACAGGTGGTGAAGCTCTACCGCCAGCGCATGCAGATTGAGATTTACCAGCCATGCTGCCTCCGTAAAACACTCAATGCGGGTTGTCGGCGACGTCGTTGGACGCGACGTCGAGGTTCTTCGCCCAGTGCCGTGGCGCCTGGCGTCGCGCACGTAGACGCTCGAGCTCGGCGTCGTCGGCCCAAATCAGCCACTGCTGTAGGCCGGCACGCGGAACCTGGCGGGCCTGCAGCCAGCCCTTGCGCAGCCAGCTGAATAGCGTTACCGACGGCATTTCCAGGATGCGGGCGAGCTCGGGCAAGGGCCATTCATTGGGGGCACGCTCAGGCCAGGGGGCCGATCGTGAGTGGGACACGCCAGCGGGCACACCTTGGTGAGCGAGCAGATTGGCGACCATGGGGCCATTGAAGGTTGCCCGTCGTTTGGCGGGCCGCCAGCCCTCGGCGTTGAGCTGCGCGGCAATCTGTGGGCAGCGCAGCCCGGACGCATGCAGAGCCAGCACGCGCGCCACCAGCTGCGGGTAGTAACTGAGCTGCTCGAGCTTTGCCACCGGCCGCACGAGGTGGGTGCGGGTGTGGTGGCCGCCGATCCAGTGGACCTCCACGGCGACGCGCTCGCTGTCGTCGATGACGGTGACGATGACCCGCTCGAGGAGCTGGCGGACGATGGCCTGACGCTCGGCGGGCGTGGTGGTCGGCGCCTTCCACAGCGCTGGAATGTCCGCCGCCAGTTGGCGGATGCGGGTGCGCTCATCCTCCGATAAGGTCTGCGGCTCGCTTGCCTGGAAGCGCTGGTAGTCCGCCTGCAACCGCGCCTCGGCGCTGAGGGCCGCCTCCCACTGTTGCTCCAGTGTGCGCGCCACCAGTCGGTGCTCAGGCTCGACCGCCTGGTACTGGCGCGCCGCGCGCTCGGCCTCGTAGTGCGCCCGCTCCAGGCGCTGCTGCCACTCGGCGTGATGGCGAGCACGCTCGCCTTCGAGATCCTCGGCCACTTGGAGACTGATCTCCAGCGCCGCCGGCTCCAAGGCCTCGAGCACCAGGCGCGTGATCAGGGCGTCCAGGGCGGCGCCGCTGAGTGATTGGCACAGCGGCGCCCCATAGTCGACCGCTTCACGGCTGCAGGCGTAGCGTAATCCGGTCGCATTGTTGGTGTATTGGGTGGCCATGCTGAGACCACAGCGCCCGCAGATCAGACGTCCCGACAGCAGTGAGAGCCCCTGACGCGCCACGCCTCCAGCCTGGGCCGTGTTCGCGGCGAGCTGGCGCAGATTGGCCTCGTACTGCGACCAGCTGATATAGGCCGGCAGGCGGTCCTTGAGCAGGACCTCCCACTGCTCGGGGCCAGCAACCGTGCGTCCGGTGGAGGGACGCCCAGGCTGGCGTCGGCGCGCATCCGTGGGGCGGCGGCCATAGACGTAAGCCCCGGCATAGGTCGGATTGTGCAACAGGTTGCTCAGCGTCGCGCGGTTGGGCGGGCGCCACTGCAGCTGTCCGGTCTGCGGGCCGCTGATGACCCGATAGGGCAGCTCGAGGTGATGATCGACCAAATAGCGTAGGACACCATTGATGGTCCCGCGCCGCGCAAACTGCGCGAAGATCGTCTCGATCACCCCACGGGCCTGGGCATCCGGATCCTGGATGACAGCACCCGCGGGATCGTGCATATAGCCCATGGGCAGCAGCGTCTTGAGCTCGCCGCGGCGCGCCTTCGCCCGCTTGCCCTCGAGCATGCGCTGCTTGAGGATGTGCAGCTCGGCTTCCGACATGGTCCCCTTCAGTCCCAGCAGTAACCGATCGTTGTAGGTCTGCGGATCATACAGCCCATCGCCATCCCCGATCAGGGTGGAGAACAGCGCACAGACCTCGAGCAATTGATACCAGTCGCGCGAGCTGCGCGCCAGGCGCGAGATCTCGATGCCGAGGACGAGGCCAATGTGGTCCAGGCCGACTTCGGCGACCAGGCGCTGAAAGCCCGGGCGACCTTCGGCGCTCGCTCCAGAGCGCCCCAGATCCTCGTCAATGACCAGGACTTGATCAGAGGCCCAGCCCAGCTCAATCGCGCGATCTTTCAACGCATACTGCAAGCGCGTCGATTCCTGATGACGCTCGACCTGCTGCAGCGTCGACTGACGGACATAGACGACTGCGAGTCGTTTGAGGTGCGATGGCTGGATCTTCCCGAACACCGCGCTCGGTGCCAGGCGGCTGACTGGCGAGAGGGTCGCACTCATGGGCGTTCTCCTCCCTCGGTACCGCAACAAGCTGGTGCTCCACCAGCTGACTGAGCAAGGCAATCAGAGGCGCTCGCCGCTCCGGCGGCAGGCTGCTCCACGCGATCGGAGCCCTTCGCCTCACGCCGCTGATCCAGCCATTGCGCAAGCCCCAATAACGCTTTGCAATCAAGTATTAGCGGCGTTTTGGGCGTTGTCAAAAATTCTTCTATAGCGGTTTCAGTGATGGTGTATCGAGGAGAGCTTCCGCGACATGAAGAGCCAGCACTTCGGCGAGGGCCTCGAGCGCAGCCGCTCCAACGGCGTCGGGCGCTTCACTGTACTGGTGCTGATCGCCTCGCTCGCGGCCTTTCTGCTCTGGCTGCTGGGCACCGCGGCCGAGGAGGCTGGAATGCACGAGAAGTTGCATCCGAGTAATCGCAAGCGTCGCGTCTACTCCAAGCTGTTCCTCGCCCGCTTGCTCTTGGTGCTTGAGCGCTGCCACGGCGAGCTCGATCGCCTGCTCAAGTCGATCACGGACGTCGATCAATGGGTCGCGCGAGACCATGACGCTCTGCTCCTCGGATGAGCTGCCTGCGGTGAAAAATGAGGGGATACCTCAGGCTTTGCGCCCCCTTTTCGATGACAGCTAACTGTCTGACTTTTTTTGGTCGGGGCGAGAGGATTTAAACCTCTGACCACGAGGACCCCGTCAAGCGGAGC
>JARRNE010000309.1:0-4252 GCA_037385305.1 Chromatiaceae bacterium
CGGTGAGCTGGATGTAGTAGCGCCACAGTGCGGCCGGATCCTCGCCGGTGAGGTTGGAGCGCAGCAGGTAGCGTCCTTCTCGGCGACGCACGATGCGCAGCTTGTCCTTGCGCAGGGTGAAGGTGAAGGTTTGGGCGTTGACCTCCTGGTCCAAGTCGGGAAGCTCGATCGCCACCAAAGAGTAGGCGCGCCCGGCCTCCTTCCTGGCCGCGCCGAGCTTGAGCAACAACTCATCGCGGTTCAACTTTTGCCCTTGCAGCTCAAGCAGGCGTCGCCACAGCTTTTTTAGGCGCCGCCGCCGCATGGCGCGCTCTTTGTTGCGCCGCCCTTCGCTGAGTGCCAGAACATACAGCTCGTCCTCCTGCTCCAGGAGCTTAACCTGCACGCTCTCGCGCACCTGCTCCCAGGGTTTGGTGAGGAAGGCTTTCTCCAGCTTGCTCAGGCGGCCCTTTGGCGTGCCGACCAGGTAGCGCACCGGGGTGTCGGCCGAGCGCATCTGCGCCAACACCTCTTCGGTTGGAATGCCCCGGTCCATGACCCAGATCCGCTCCGCCTTGCCGTACTGTTTTTCGATCCGATCAAGAAAATCCGTTAGTGTCGTTTTGTCGGCGGTGTTGCCCGCCAGGACCTCGTAGGCGAGGGGAAAGCCATCCGGGGTCACGATCAGGGCGATGATCACCTGCACACAGTCAAAGCGTTTATCGCGCGAATAGCCGAACTTACGCTTGCCTGCCTCGGGCGGATCAGACTCGAAGTAGGTGCTGGTCAGGTCGTAGAGCAGGACCTCGAAGCGTACTCCGAACAGATCCTGCCAACGCCCGCGCAGATAGCTGAAAAGCGGCTTCTTGTGGGCCAACAACTTGTCCAGGCAGCGATACAGGGTATCGTCTTGGGCGACGCCTTCGTCTTCGCCGAGCAGATCCCCCAAGGCACTGTGGTGATACCAGTGCCGGTGTAACCGCCACTCGCTGCCCGGGTCGATCAGGCGGTAAGTCACCAGCGTCTTGAGCACGTTCAGCCAGCGCGTCCCCTGCCGACTCGGGGGGAGCCGCGGTGACCAGAATCCATCCAAATCGAGCTGCTCCCACAGCTCGAGGGCTAGCCAGCAGGCGCCCCACTGACGCGGCCGATGCAAGGAGAGCTCCGATAAGCGGATCTGTATCACCTCGCAAGCGAGCTCCGGGACCGGGCGGTCGTCCGGGAAGATCGCCACTTGTCGCGCCTCCTCTTCCTCGGCGAGCACCTCGATGGCTCGCGTCCAGGCGGCCTTCTGACTGTCGTTGATCTCCCCCAGGTAGAGCACCTGGCGCTGCAGCACCCGACCGTCCGCCGTGCGCCGACTCTCCACCACATTCCAGTACCGATGGAGCTTGCCGTCCTTCTTGCGGATGTTGGCACGCAGAAACATGCCGCCATTGTGAGAAAAATCTCAATGGCGTCAACAAGCTGGGTCTACACTACAAGCGCTTCTCGCTCTTTTTGCCTACCGCGTCAAACAACGGTTGGATTCCAGGCTATCGGGCTCTGAATCGACGTCTTCTGCACCCGTGAGCAAAGTCCGGATACGGTGCTGCAGCTTGGAATCTCGATTGCTTCTGGACAAAGGGGTAGTTTGAGCGAGTGCTTGTTCGTCGAGCTCGGTGAACGCGATTGGAAGCTGATCCAGGGAGCCGCAAAGCACACGAACATACTGGGGGTGACGCAGATTGGCGGCCAAGGCGGCTTGGGCGGGCTGGTCTTCAAGATCGCGTCCGAGGTTAGCCCGTCCCAGTCGGCGGCGCAGGTGCTGTTTTTCGTGACCGAAGAAGTGCTCGGGCACGTTGTTGGTGCGCTCGACGATCGCCACAATCCTCCCCTGTTCGTCGCACCGGATTGGGTGGCCGAACAGGCGCTCTGCGTAACGATCGAGATATTTCGCGATGACGGCGTCGGGTGATGTCGGCAGCGAGCCTGTGCTCTGGGCGGATACGATCCGCTCGGCCAGTTGGGCCTGGTAATCACGCACCGCCACCTCGATCTCGTGCATCCGGCGCGCTTCCAAGGGCGCGAGTTCTTTCTGGTGCGCACGCACATCGGCCCGAGGCAGTTCGGCATTGGACAGTTGCAGCACGTCTCGCAGCGCACAGAAGGCCTGCCAGCCCTCCTCCAGGCGGGTGACGGCGGTCGCGAAGCGGTTGTCTTTGTCGAAACGGCGAACGAGGGTCGCCAGGTGATCGAGAGCGCGCCGCTCGGGCAACGTCCGTGGTCCCTGCACCCAGTCTTGGGCGCGTTGCAGCGCCTCACGGCAGCGCTGGAAGAATTCGAGATGCACCAGGGCAAAAGGATAGAGCAGGTCTTTGGTACCATCGCCTTCGAGGACCCACAGGACCAGGGCCGAGAAGTCTTCACGTACCACGCCCTTGCCGAACCGTCCAGCATGGGGGCTGGTGGCGGGATAGGCGCGCAGATCCCGTAGCAACGCCCGCAGATCGGTGCGTACTTTGCTGGACTTCAACAGCTTTCGCAGCAGCGTGTAGGACTGCTCGAAGAGCTTCTTGCCCACCGCCGCCAGGAAATGGAAGTGGCAGATCAGATCGGGGATGCCCTTCTCGCGCAGCGGGGCAACCGCCTTGGCCCCGGCCGTGCCCATGTCGCGGACAGTGGCGATGGGATCACCGAACAGCCGGGTCGTCTTCTCGACCAACGGACGCAGATGATCCTCATGCTCCGAGGGGATGCGCCCGGCGACCAACACCCAGTCCCGCCACCCGTCCATGCAGACGAAAAGCCCGCCCTTGCCGTGCTCGCAGGTGGCATCGATGTGCAGCGGGTAAGCTTCGCCAAGGGCCGTGTGCAGCTGCGGTACACGCGCCCCATGCAGCGCCTCCAGGTGAGTGAGAAATCGGTCACAGAGATCCGAGAGGCTGCCGCTGGACAGCTCGATGCCCCATTGCTGGTACAACTCGGCTTGGATCTCCCCGCGTTGCTTGTTCTCCAGGTAGCGGGCACATCCCACGTGGACGATCAGATCGTAGCCAGAGCGCTGGCGCGGCGAGACCTGCCGGGCGAGTGCGTTGGAGCCTAGCACCGGATGCGTCTGGTCCTCGGCGCATTGCTTGAGCGTCTCGATCGCCCGGAAGGGGCCTGCCGCCAGGGTGATCACCTGCCGCGAGCGACTCTTGTAGACCTTCAGCGCCCCGTCGCAGACCGGGCACCGCTCGGCCTCGGCGACAAACGCGATACCGGGGGCATCGCTTGTGGCTCGCGCCATTTCCGCCGCCGACCAGCCCGCCTGTCGGGCGTGTCCGCGCAGCCGACTCAGGATTTCGAGCTGCCCCTTTTTTTGCCGATCGACTCCAGGTCATACCGAACAAAGACTGCATCAATTTGCTCGAAGGAAATCGGTGGCGAATGGCCGCGCAGATAACGTACCACCTCCGCCGCTTTGGCCCCGGGATGATGCAAGAGCGTCAAGAGGACCTGGATGACAATCTCATCGGGGATCCCGGTCGCGAGCCGTGCCGTTTGCCCGGCGTTGAGCAACGCGCATCGGCGCTGAATCTGTGCCTCGCGGATCGCCGCATCCCGATGCAGATACACGTACAGTTGCGCGAGGCGCTCGCGTTCGATCTCACCCCGGCGCAACAGCGTCAGCAAGGTGTTGTGGACCCGTACCCGAACCCGCTCTTGCAGCTCTTTGTGGGTGGCGCCGGCCTCCATCTCGTAAACCAGACGCCGCACCGTTTGTCCCAGGCTGCCGTCCACCGAGAAATGCACATCGCCCACACTCCATAACCCAACTCGGTCGTAGCGCGAAGGCTCGTGCAGGCAATAGTAGCGACCATTGTGATTGTAGCTGCGCCGGTAGGGTATCTGTTTGAGGTAGCGGAAGGCGGTCATCGATGAGACGCCACCGAGCGCCTCTCGGATATGAGGCAGATCTACTACCGTCTCCGACGCAAACAGATGGACCAAGGTCTCCGCGGATCGAGCGTGAGCCAAAGCTTCCTCTGATATAGTAAGGACTATAAGTCGCCACTTGATCCTTACTATAACGTTTTTCCGCAGAAAAATCCCCTTTGAACACCAAAAAAGCCCAGGATCTAGCCCAAAACCTGCTGGAAAACTGTTGGAGTATGGACTGCGGGGAGACGAGAGGAAGAGTTAAATCAGAAGGTTACAGAAGATAACCGTTGTTTGACGCGGTAGGCAAGGTGCCCGAAAGGACCATTGTTATCAACAGCATGCCGATGACGAAGGTCGAAAGCGCGAA
>JARRNE010000310.1:0-4251 GCA_037385305.1 Chromatiaceae bacterium
CCAGAGAATGTCAGTCGCTGCCGCCATGACCGTTTCCCTCACCCCGGCCCCCGGCCCAGTGGGCGAGGGTGGCAGGGAGCGCGCTACGCGCGACTTTCATCGTAAGGGAGTCCTCCAACGACAGCTGCCCGCTTCGGTTAACGGCATCCCCGGGGAGGTAGAGTCCGTCGCCTGGTGCTGCGAGTAAGAATCTGGCGCTTGGTCGTTTGCAGCACCCAGCGAGCAGTGCCCCCATGACCCGATCCTTCTTGTGCCTGCCCAGCTCCAGCGCGGAGCCGCGGCTACTCTTCACCCGTTGGCACTCCGGCTGGCCGACCATCAGGTCCCGTATCCTCCCGCGACCCCCTCGCCGCCGCCAGCGATCGGCAAGGGCGTGCGCCTCCCCTCCGACTTCAAGCGGCGGAGTCACCTCCACGCCGGCCCATTTTTGCGGCCGAACGGATGACGGGAAGAGGGGCCTGTTGCCTTCGGTAGCCTCCTGTCCGGGGTTGGAGGACCTGCGGTGAGAGCCGACCGGTCACCTCGATCATCAAACACACGGTCAACCCTTTCGTCGACCACAGCGACGAGGTAAAGGGGATACCCGCCGCAGATCGGCGGCGATGGGTGGAGAGCGCGATGAGCACTGAAACGAATAAAGGCGAGACAGGGTTGCCGCCGGCGACGGGCTACGATCCTTCCTTGCCCGCCGAGGAGCAATACGCCCACTGGATTTTGCACCTCGAGCAGAAGCGCGAGGCAGCGGTCAAGGGCGTGACGGCGATGCTCTGGGAGGATCTGTCCCGGAGAGCGAGCCGACCGGAGGTCACCACCGAGGCCCTGTGCCGATCCATTCGGGCGCACCTGACACCTGTGTTTCTCGATGAACTACTGCCGGAATGCGCATCCTGGACCGGACACGAAGCGACGCCTTGTCTTATCGACGATATCGCGGGGCTGGATGCCGCCCTGCAGCGCATGCCGGCGGCTTTCGCGGTGCCTGCCTCCGATCCAGCAGCCACCGTACCCTCTGTCGACCCCTTCCGGTGGTTGCTCCTATGCCTGGTCGGCGGGTTTGCGGGCATCATGGTCATAGGTACCGGCGACAGTATCGGCGCCAACCTCGGCGGCGTGCTCGGGGCGGCCGGCGCGGTCGCAGTCGTAGCCTACCTGTCCCGGAGCCGCGCAGTACGGGCACGACTGGCGCCCCACAGCGGCGTCAATGTGGGCGGCAAGGCGCCGGCCCTCGAGCTTCGCAAGAAGGGGCTCCTTGCCTCCATCGCAAAATGGCCGCTCAGAAAAGCCGCTGACGTCGGGATTGACCTCGCGGCACGCCTGGTGGGCCTACTCTTCACGCCGGAAGCAGAACGCCAAGGGCTGCCGCGCACCGAGATCGCCCCGGCCGTCGAGCGGGAGTTCGACGCCTTGGCCACGCTGGCCTTTTTGATGTGCGTGGTGCAGCAGCCCAGGGAGTTGGCCGGCGTCCACGAAGACGCCGGTCTCCACGTGGCGGAGAACAGCGTTCAGCGCGCCCTGACCGTACTCATCCGCTACTTGGACAAGGATCCGGACGATCTGGAGACCATCAGAGACATGGCGCTGGAGCTCCAGCAGAGGCTGCAGGACGCGGGCTATGCCTGGCAAGTCATCGCCGACGGCGAGCCGTTTCGGGAAGAGCTGCTGCAGGCGTTTCGCCCCTTCGGCCTGATCGAGGCGGGCCAGCCGGTCCAGACATTGGAGCCCGCCGTCAGCCGCAACGGCGTCGTCATCCTCCCGGGAACAATTGCCAGGCTACGAGGGTAAGCAGTTGGACGACAAGGGCTATATCGGGATCGACTTTGGAACCGCGAATTCGCACTTTGCCTACTGCGAGATCCAGGAGGGCCCCATAAGCGCGAGGGTGATCCCGCTGGACGGCGCGGAAACCAATACATCGGTTCCCTCGTATCTCCTGTGGCGGCAGTCGGCCCAAGGCGCATGGACACCGATGGCCTACGGCGCACGCGCCATCGAGGAGTGGATGCTTGCGGATCAGGACGATGCAACCGGGGGAGGCCAGTACATGCTAACCGGGGCTTTCAAACCGGACTTGGCCACGTCTCGGATGTCCCGCGACTCCACCCGCGAGTTTCTGTCCTTCGCCCGCAAGAACATGGAAGCCACCCGGACCCCGAAGGGTCTGGGCCAGGAGCCCGGCTGGCCCGTGGTGATCGGGGTACCCGCCCAGATCGGTGCGGAGCACCGGGCGCGCACCGAAGAGGCAGCCCGGAGCGCGGGCTTCGACCGTGTCTCCTGCCTGGAGGAGCCTCTCGGGGCAGTGGGGTATCACCTCGCGTACAAACAGATCGATGACGAAGACCTCGAGCGCGGCGTCCTCGTGGTCGATTTCGGCGGCGGGACCCTGGATATCGCAACGGTTGATCGGGACGGCATCAGGGAGCCGTGGGGAGACCCCCTGTTGGGGGGGCGTCTGTTCGACGACCTCTTCTTCCAGTGGGTGGTCGATACCAGCCGGGTGGACCTCGCCGCCTTCAGCAAGGCCGAGCTGCTGGCCATCTGGTGGATGAACTGCCGCCGGCTCAAAGAGAACTTCTCCCGATACTGGAGGAGCAAGGCGGATCAAGGCGACACCCACTTCACGGGCTTCAAGGGGCGCGTGGAGACCCGCGACGGCAGCACCTTCGGAGCACTGCGGGGCGTCGGCTTGGATGCCTTCCTGGAGCGTGCGCGCTCGTATCGGCCAAGCGAGCTGGCGCGCGGCCATTTCAAGCGTATCAACAGCGACCTTCAGCACCTCGCCGAGTCCGACCCGGTCGATCTCCTGGACTGGGTCAAATCCGTGCTCGCGAGCGGTCCGGGCCAAGACGGCCACCGGAGCTATGGAACGGTGATCCTGACCGGGGGCAGCAGCAGCTGGCCCTTCATGCAGCCGATGGTTCGGGAGCTGTTCGGGGACTGCGAAGTCCTGATCCCGAACGCGCCCGAGTGCACCATCGGCCAGGGGCTCGCAATGTACAACGTACTGCGAAGACGTTACGAACGCAGCAAGGACCGGGCGGTGGCGGACGTTGGCACCCTCGAGAGCAGCCTGGATCAGGTCGTGAAGAAGGCCATAGATCGGGCCGCGCTGGATATCGCCAACGAGATCGTGGGCGAGATCATGCAGGTCGCCCGCCGCGAGTTCCATGCATGGCGTGCGAGCGGCGGAAGGCTCGAGGAAGTCGAGAAGAAGGTGTCAGACGATTGCCGGCACATACCCGCACGCCAGATTGCCGAGCAACGGCTGGCCCGGCTACTGCCCGAAGTTGATCGCCGGGGCACGGAGGCGGTCGAGAGCTGGCTGCGGCGGCATGACATTACAGGGGCCTATGAGGGCATGCGGCTGGGGACGAGCGTGGGCGTTCGCGACCTGACGCTTACGGTCAGCCTGCGAGATCACCTGGCCAACGAGACAGTACGCAAGGCCGCAGGCTTCATGACAGGGGCGATGGTGGGTGGCCTGATGATCGTCATCGCCGCGACCCCTGTCACCCTGGCGGCCAGCCCGTTTGCGTTCGTCGCTGTTCCCCTGGCCTTGGGGATCTACGGAGCCAAAGGCCGGATCAAGCGAAAGCTGCTGACCCACGATTTCCATGGGGAGTCCCTGAAGTGGCTCAAGAGACTGTACTCGGATAACAAGCTGGCGGACGCCCTGAGGAACGGCGAGATAGAGTGCCGGGTGGCGGTCTTGGAGGCCGTCACCGACGCGATGAAGGGCGTCCGGGCGACCCTGGACCCTCTTGTCGATGACGCGAGACGGGAGGTGCTCAAGCGGTTCGGGCTCTTGGACAGGCTGTCCAAGCTAAATCCCGGTACTGATGCCGCGCACTGACCCTGGATGCGGGGCCCAGAGGACCCGCCTGTTTCGTCGTCGCCGTCAACCAAGCCCGGCATCGAGCTTCGCGATGCGGAACGCCTTTGCCCCCTCGTCTAACGGTCATGGCGTCAGCGCCACCCCGGAAAATGTAAGTCGCCGCCGCCATGACCGTTTCCCTCACCCCGACCCTCTCCCAAAGGGCGAGGGAGGCTGGGAGCGCGCTGCGCGCAACTTTACGGTATCACTCACAGGGTTCGCGCGAGTACCCGAGGCCTGACCCCGTTCCCGGCAGGTCGCTCAGCACCTCCCGCCGCGCATCCCGGAAGCCGCGGGAGTCGGGAGCTGCAACCTGCCTGCCTGTAAGGCCACGCCTGGCCAGAAGATCGATACGGGTTTGCAGCTCCGCCCGATTCGAC
>JARRNE010000311.1:0-4242 GCA_037385305.1 Chromatiaceae bacterium
CGGGCTCAGGCCGCGGACGGCGACGAGTCCCAACGCGGTCATGGTGCCCTGGAGTCCGCTGAGAAGCAGAAAGAACCATCTCAGCCAGGAAACCAACCGATTGGGAGGGGAGAAGAGGAGTCTGAGACGATGTGCCGTTGTTGGTATCGTCATTACCGTGAAAGTCCCGCAGAGGCCGCGTCACTTCCCTCTGTCTCACTTCAAAGTGTATCAGCAACGTTACTCTGTGCAGATCAATTTTCAGAGATACACCGACCACGTCCTGTCCAACTTCTAGCCAAACCCGCACCGCCCGCTTACCGGAGAGCGCCTTAGCCCGTCGCCCCACACCCTATCCACAGTGCCACTCACCGCACCCGGGGATAACTCCCGGAGCCGGTAGCACAACACGCTCTCCCGCGCTACTGTTGATCTATGTGCGGCCGCTTCGTCCAACACTCCCACCCCGTGGTCTACGCGAGCGCGTTCGAGCTCGACTCGCTCTCTGCGGCGGCGCCCCGCTACAACCTGGCCCCCACCCAACAGGTGCTCGTCGTACGCAAGGCCGACGAGCGACGCGAGCTCGTGCCGCTCAGGTGGGGCCTCATCCCCTCCTGGTCGAAGGGGCCCGAGAGCGGCTACAGCATGATCAATGCCCGTGCGGAGACGGTGGACACGAAGCCCGCCTACCGCACCGCCTTCAAACACCGGCGCTGCCTCGTCCCGACCGAGGGCTTCTACGAGTGGAAAAAGAAAGGACGGACGAAGACTCCCTTCCTCATCAGGAGAAAGGACGGCGAGCCGTTCGGTATGGCAGGGCTCTGGGAGCGGTGGCACGGCAAGGATGACGAGACCATCGAGTCCTGCACGATTATCGTGACCGAGGCAAACGCCCTCGTACGCGACCTCCACGACCGGATGCCGGTCATTGTCGCCCCCGAGGATTACGCGGCCTGGCTCGATCCACAGAACACGGACGCCGAGGGGCTCCGGAAGATGCTCCCGCCGGCCGATTCTGCGCCCTGGACGCTCGTCGAAGTCTCGCGCAAGGTGAACAGCCCGAAGAACGACAGCCCGGATCTCATCGAGCCCGTCGCGGCCTAGCCGCCCGGGCTCACCCCGTGAGCCCGCGGCCCCTTAGAGCCAGAGTCGCCCCATGACCGCCCGCGACAACACCCTCGCCGACTTCCCCGCAGACGCCTTCACCATCTTCGTGTGGTGCGATGCCTGCGGGCATAGTGGCACCTTCGATCGCGCGCGGGTGCCCGAGGACATCCGCATGCAGACGCTCCACGACAAGCTCCGCTGCTCCGCCTGCGGCTCGCGCCACGTCTCGATCCGCATCGCGTACACTGGCGCCGGCGGCTTTGCGTACGGCGGCATGACGCCCGCTGATTCATAACCACACGAAACGCCGCCGACGTCGATTGACCACTTCTTGCTGAGCGGTACCGTTAAGGAGGAACGACTCTCTTCTCCGGCTACACCTCTGCCGGGGGCGCATGCCCCCGCGCACGGGGGCCTCTGGAGAAGCGACATGCACACGAAGCTCGTCACGCAGGCGCAGCACGAGCAACTCTTGAAGAACGGCGAGGAACCGAGACGATCGCGCGGCCGCGGTGAAATGATCGACTTTCGCCCTGTCGTCAAACTCTTCACCCCGGACGCCCAGGCGACCTGGCTCCTCTCGGAACTCTACCCTGACGATTCCGACGTCGCCTTTGGCCTTTGTGATTTGGGGATCGGCTTCCCGGAACTTGGCGATGTCCCTATCTCGGAGCTCGAAGCGCTCCGCGGCCCGCTCAACCTTCCTGTCGAGCGCGACGGCCTGCGGCCGCCCGCCGCGAGACGAACAAGGAGCGCGCGGAGCCCGCGCGCGAGATCAGCGACCTCGAGACCAAGCTCGAAGCCGCAGAGAGCAAGCGAGCGTCGCTTGCGGCAACCCTAGAAACGGAACAGAAACGTGAGCGCGACGCCCCCCGTCGCGCTTTTTTCTTTCTGGTCGGTTCCGTGGCGTCGTCCTCTCAACTGCCGGCCGCCTTGAGCGGCGCCACCTTGTCCTTCTTGGGTTCCTCTCCTGCGGGCGCCTCCGGCGCAGGCACCTTGCCCTTTAGAATGCGCTCGACGTCACGGGCGTTGCGGGCGAGATAGATCGTCAGCTCCTCGAGGTCGGCCTCGGGCAGCGTCGGTAGCACCTGATCCGCGCGCAGCCGCTCTGCCAGTCGCTCCGCGTTCTCCAGGATACGGTCGTAGGCATCTGCCTCCTTCTTGTCGGCTGTGCGCAAGCGCTCCACTCCCTTGCTGTCTTTGACGATATATTCGATCTCGATCATGGTCTGGGCCCCCAGTCTCGCGTCCGCACCGCAGCTCGCGTAGCAGTATAGCGGCCTGATTCGGCCTATTGTTCCCGGTAAGCAGCCGTGGCACCGCTAGGGCACCGCCGGACGTGCCCGTCTCGAAGCCGTCGTGACGGCCCCTATCCCACGCCACACCAACGCGCATCTGTCAAGCCACCCCTCACTGCACCGTCCGGCCCCCCTTGCCTTACAGGCGCTGTCCCCTCCGTAAATCGTCCGCTAAGTGTAAGCGCGGGCAAGAGAAACTCGTTCGATTCACCGGAACTGTGCATAACTCTGTGCACAATGCGTGCGGACGTGCCAAAAAACCCACTGCGCCACTAGGATTGCGTCAAATAGGACAAATTTTGGTCACCCACCTTTCTTCTTGTAAAACAGCATACTACAGCATATTACCGACCATTGATGCGAAGCCTGCGGGTAGCACACGCGGCAGTTAGCGTCAAGAAAGCATTCTGTGAACAAAACGTCACTTCCGCTCGCTGATGGTGAAGGAAGAAAACGGCCGCTACCGGATGGCCACCGGGGACGAGATCCTTGGGGCCGCGAAGGCGGAGCTGGACCGGCGTTTCCGGCGCGGGACGCCGGCCCTCACGTCGCCGGAGCTGACGCAGGAGTTGCTGCGGGTGCGCCTCGCGCCGTAGCCCTACGAAATCTTCGCGGTGATCTGGCTCGACAACCGCCACCGCGTCCTCGCCTTCGAGGAGCTGTTCCGGGGCACCATCGACGGGGCGAGCGTCCACCCGCGCGAGGTCGTCCGCGCGGCGATCCGCCATAACGCGGCCGCCTGTATCTTCGCGCACAACCACCCCTCCGGGGTCGCAGAGCCGAGCCAGTCTGACCTGCGCATTACGCAAAGGCTCAAGGACGCCCTGACCCTGGTCAAGGTGCGGACCCCCGATCATGTGATCGCGGGGGAGACGGCCTGTTCGTTCGCAGAGCGGGGGCTGCTGTACCGGCTCACCTCCAGGGACCCCATAGCACCGTCCCGTCCGGGGCAATCGCAGAATTCGGAAAAGAACGTACGCTAAGTAGCCAGGACCGCTGCTCGATGCGATGGAACAGCGGCTGCAACAGAATCCGACATTTTGTTTCAGGCGGCAAACGCCCGCCTGGGGACCTCAAGCGGGCGTGCCGTTTTATCGCTATCCTGTCATGATCAGGACCACGATTTGGACGGCTTGAAGGACCGTCTGAATGACGGCGATAAGGATTGTCCGGAAGCAGCGACAACGCCTTTTCGATCAGGGCGACAGATTCTTCCGCCTGATCCTCACCCCATTCGGAAATGGTATAAAGCCAGATATCTTCGAGATGCTGTTCCGCTGCCGTGGACAGCCTGAGTTTCAGCACTCTACAGGCTTTCCTTTTTTATCCGCTCCCGCGCCCGGTCCCGTACGTCCTGCATGAAGGGACCAATCTCGTCTTGCGCGAGCGTCCCTACCAGAAACCTCATACTGACTGATTCGATGGACTTTTTCTAGCCACGGGCGGTAGCGTCTAAGGGATGAAAACAATCCTCATCCCCCTGCTCGCCACCCTGTCCGGCGTACTTCGAAGCCGGGCCGTCCTCCACCTGGAGATCCTCTCGCTCCGACAGCAGTTGGCGATGGCCACCCACAAAGGCCGCAAGCTGCGTTTCCGCTGGCGCGAACGCCTATTCTGGATCTGGCTCTACCGGATCTGGCCCGGCTGTGTGGAGACGCTCGCCGTGTTCAAGGCGGACACCTTGGTGCGTTGGCATCGGCGGGGATTTCGGCTCTATTGGACATGGAAGTCGCAACGAGCCCCTGGCGGCCGACCACCGGTGTCGCCGGAGGTGCGCGCTCTGATTCGCCGCCTGTCCCGGGAGAATCCCCTGTGGGGTGCGCCTCGTGTGCACGGGGAGTTGCAGATGCTTGGCATC
>JARRNE010000312.1:0-4238 GCA_037385305.1 Chromatiaceae bacterium
CCCTATCGAATACCGTAATTTCTACTAACAATTTTAGGCGATCCGCGTTTCCTATGTGCGAAAGCGCACAGATGTGGCAGGCAGGCCGGCGCGACTGGCAAGAGGGCATCATTCGATCAGGCATCACGCTCGCAGCCCGCGCGCGGAGCGACCGGAGCGACGGCAGGGACCACCCCATTGGCGCCAATGTGCGTTAGCAGACAGACGGTGACGCGGAGCCTCCGTAACGTCGACCCATCTGAGCCAATATGCGTGCCGTGCCTGCAGCGCGGCGCCGCGCGCGATGGTCGAAGGCGTGCCGTCTTGGCGCAGAGAACTGTGCACCCGGCATGGCTTGCCGATGCATAACCCCCAAGCCCATCACATCGAGGTTTAAGTCATGAAATCAGTCACCATCGTCAGCGCAGCCTTGGTTATGAGTGGGTTGCTCGTCGCACTATGGGGCTGCCAGAAGCAGGAAGCCCCGGCAGAGCACGCCGGCAACGCAGAGCGCGCCGGCACGGCAGTCGACAATGCGGTAGAAAGCGCCGGCGACCAGATGAAAAAAGCCGGTGACAGCGTCAAGGACGCGACAACACCCGACAACAAGTAATCGGTGCACCGCAGCTTTCCATCCGCAGGGACGACCGGACCCGGGCAGTCTGAAGATGTCGCTGAGGGGCAACCTTGGGCGGCGTCCCCCCGCCACGGAATGTGTAAGGCCCTCCGGACCCGGCTACTCGCAGGGCATCGACGCATACCGCGCCGTGCAAGGCCGCTGACAGACAAGCAGTGTGCACTGTCCCAGTGGTGTCTTGCCCGCCTTACCGCGCACCGAGCCCGGATTCTGCTTGCCGTGGGCAAATCGGCGGTCTGGTACCCGAGCCCAGGCCATTTCCTGCGTGGTCGGCAGCTGGCGCGTGTGGTCCTAAGTGCGACACCGTACAGACTGCGCTTGATGGTGCGACTAGCCTTCTATTTGCATCCTGAGTTTCCCCAACGCCCGTCCAGCCTTCCGCTGCGGGAGACGCACAAGTGGCGGGAAGCGGGCGACGACGCGGGGTGTTTGATTGGCAAATCCGCCGGTCGGGGTCCGACCATAAGGAGCTTGATATGAACTGGGATATCGTTGAAGGCAATTGGAAGCAGTTCAAGGGCAAGGTGAAGGCACAGTGGGGCAAGCTCACCGACGATCACCTCGACGTGATTGCCGGCAAGCGCGACGAGCTGGCGGGCAAGATCCAAGAAACATACGGCATCACGAAGGACGAAGCGGAGGAGCAGATCCGGGACTTCGAAGAGCGCAACAAGGACTAGTGCCCGAACGGTTCCGCCTGACTTGAGCGCACCGTGCGCGGCGCTTCGACGCCCGCAGCGTCGAGGTCGCGGAGACCAGCGCTTTCTGGAAAGTATCCCATTTATGAAAAGCCATAGACGCTTTCTTCAAGCACTTGTGCCGATGGGACCTGTTGCTGCCGCTTCTGTCGGGGCTCCGCCTGTCGTGGAGCACCTTGGCAGCCAAGCAGGTTGGCAACTGCACCGACAACTCGACGACTGGGAGAACGAAGGTGGAAGCATGGCCGTGACCGACGCCGCTGCCGCCTTGATTGCGACCCCTGAGGGCGGGGGTCATGCGCCAGAGCCAGCATTGGTAGATCCACAGGGCGGGGCGCTAGACGCATCGAGGTGGGATGCGCGTGGGGCGGCGCGCGGATCTGTGCCCACGGAATAGTGGAAGCGACGACGTCGCCCCGGGCGCTTGAGGTCATGAACGCCCCGTCCGCAACCGCCGACGGTTGCCCTGACGATGCGGAAAAACGCCCGCGCTATGACCGATGCCCGGACCGCCGTGATCCCCGTCGAGGACGATCCCGCCGATGCCAGACTGATCCGGGAGGCACTGCAGGTCAGCGAGGCGCGCTTTCGCGCGATGAGCGATGCCGCCCCACTGGGCATCTTCGTCTCCGATGAGCAGGGTGGTTGCGTCTATACCAACGCCGCCTATCAGAAGATCTCCGGACTGACATTCGAACAGGCGCTGGGCACGCGCTGGAGCATGGCGATCCACCCGGAGGATCGCCAGCGTGTGCTTGCCGACTGCAGTGCTGCAGCGCAGAGCGATGCACCATTCCGGACGGAGCTCCGCTTTCAGCGGGACGATGGGAGCGTGGTGTGGGCGTGCGTCAATAGCGCGGCCATGCGCGCCGGGGGGGCACTGCACGGGCATGTGCAGACGGTGGAGGACATCACCGCGCGCAAGTCAACGGAGCTCGGCCTGCGGGCGGCGGAAGAGGCATTGTTCGAGGAGAAAGAGCGCGCCGAGGTCACGCTCAACTCCATCGGCGACGCCGTGCTGACCACCGACCTTCTGGGCAATGTGACCTATCTGAATCAGACGGCGGAGACGATGACCGGCTGGTCTCGTGACGATGCCTTGGGCCGACCGCTTGCCGAGGTATTCAGGATCATCGCCGGCGCGACACGCACGCCCGCCGCGGATCCGGCGCGGCGCGCCATGGAGGAGGACAGGACCGTAGGGCTGGCCGCCGACTGCGTGCTGGTTCGCCGCGACGGGGGCGAATCCCCTATCGAGGATTCCGCCGCACCCATCCACAACCGGGGCGGCCGGGTCATCGGGGCGGTGATCGTCTTCCACGACGTCAGCCAATCGCGGGCCATGGTACGGAAGATGGCCCATCTGGCCCAGCACGATTTTCTCACCGGCCTGCCCAATCGGGCGCTGCTGATCGACCGCCTCTCCCAGGCGATCGGGCTGGCGCAGCGTCACCGAACGCAAGTCGCGCTGCTGTTCCTGGACCTGGATAACTTCAAACGCATCAACGACTCGCTGGGGCATGCGTTCGGCGACCAACTGCTTGAGGCGGTGGCGCAGCGCTTGGTGGCGTGTGTGCGCGACACCGACACGGTATGCCGCCAGGGCGGTGACGAATTCGTGACCCTGCTGACCGAGATCGGGCAACCGCAAGATGCGGCTCACGTTGCAGAAAAATTCCGTATCGCACTCGCCGTGCCGCACCTCATCGACGGACGCGAGATCCCAGTCACCTCGAGCATCGGCATCAGCGTCTATCCGGATGATGGTCTCACCGTGGACACGCTGATGCAGAACGCGGACAACGCGATGTATCACGCCAAGGCGAGCGCCCGCGACAACTATCAATTCTTCAGGGCCGACATGAACACCCGCGCGATCCGCCGGCTGCTCGTCGAAGCTAGCCTGCGCCGCGCCCTGACGCAGCTGGAGTTCGTACTGCATTACCAGCCGAAGATAGACCTTGCTTCAGGCGCCATGACCGGAACCGAGGCACTCATCCGCTGGCTGGATCCGGAGCTCGGGCTCGTTTACCCAGGGCAGTTCGTACCGATCGCCGAGGAGAGCGGCCTCATCGTGCCGATCGGCCGGTGGGTGCTACGAGAGGCCTGCAGGCAAGTCCGGGCTTGGCTGGATTCTGGCCTACGCGCCGTGCCCGTGGCGGTCAACATTTCCGCGGTGGAGTTCCGGAGGAAGGATTTTCTGGAAGGCGTTGCCATGATCCTGAAAGAGACCGGCTTGCCGCCGCGCTATCTCGAGCTGGAGCTGACCGAAACCATCCTCATGCACGACGCCGACTCCTCCCTGGGACTGCTTGAAGCACTCAAGGCCATGGGAGTGCGTCTTGCGATCGATGACTTTGGTACAGGCTATTCGAGCCTGAGCTACCTGAAGCGATTCCCGATCGACACGATCAAGATCGATCAATCCTTCGTGCTCGATATCACCGCCAATGCGGACGACGCCACCATCGTCAGCGCCGTGATCGGGATGGGCAAGAAGCTCAACGATCGGGTCATTGCCGAAGGCGTGGAAACGCACGAGCAGCTCGCGTTCCTCCGGACCCAAGTGTTACGTCCCTCCTTTGAATAGGCTCAGCCTTCTGAGAAATCCCAGGGTCCGTCAGGACCTCGCTTGGAACATTCTCCGGTAGACGTCGAGACAGAAAGGCAAGAAGGGAGGCCGGTCGCCCTTTGGTATCGTGGTACGTGCCATGCGATATCGCGACACCAGAGGAGACCGGCCTATGGCCCGTATGCTGCCAGGAGTCGAGAGCTTGGAGCAACACCGGATGTTGCTTGAGAGCAATCCCGATGCCTACAAGCCCGAGCGTTGTCCGCGCTGTGGAAAGTCGGGCCTGCACCATCATGGCCACTATGAACGCAACGCGCCGCGGGGCGAAGGACTGGCCTTGGCGCTGGGTCTG
>JARRNE010000313.1:0-4228 GCA_037385305.1 Chromatiaceae bacterium
CTCGGTTCTTCATCTCATTTCGTCCATCGTTAGGTCTGTTTCAGGTGCCCGACGGGTCAGTCGCCTCAGGGTGATTGCACGGTCTCGGCCCTGACGGCCGCCGGCGAGAAGTGGCATGAGTCCCGGTCCCTGGCGCGCTGCAGCCGCGCCCCGGATTCCGGCGCCTCCAGCATGAAGCCGAGATCGCCCGGCGTGGAGGGCTGATGTCTCTCTGCGTCGGTGGGGAATCCCCGTGGTCCGCCCTTGGCATCGCGCGGCCCCGTGACTGCTCCGACCCCGGGCACTGGTCAGTTGGGGCATACCGCCATGATACCCTCTTCGACGGCATTGCGTGACGGCCGTCCCCGGCCGCGCTTACCGGAGGCAAATCCGGGGTAAGCAGCTGGGTTTATACGCGTCACGCCAACGGAAGGCAACCGGCGCCATCAGGCCGGCGGCAATCCAGCGCAGCAGCCCCTTCGCCTCGGGGGCCTGGAGCCCGGGAGCTCTCAGGAGCCGTTCTTGCGCGAGCGACTCTCACGGTATTTCACCAGTCCCGTATAGAGGATGCGGCGCAGCACCAGCGCCAACACGATGCCGACCAGACCTTGGGGAATCGTGATATCCGGCAGAAAGAACCAGAGCCAGCCCACGAGGAAGGCTGTGCTGGCGGCAACGCTAAAGAAGTAGGGGAACGTCTTCACAGAACCTGCAAACCTGAATCGGGCGGTTGGGCTTGCCAACGCGCAGAAGGGACCAAGGAACACGGGAAGCGTAGCTCCACAATCCTGCGAGGGAGCGTCAAGGCCCGCAACCCCCCCAAAACCCCAATGCCGCCGTGCCCCCGGGGCAAGGACCCTTGTCACTCGGTCAATCCTTTCCCGGGTTGCGACTTATCGACTTTCCCCCCTCGGGGTCCCCGCCTGACCCGCGCATCTGGGAGTCGCCTGCAGGCATGCCCATGAAGGGCCAGTCATCCCCAAGATCATCCTCGTCCTCCCAGCTGTACCTCCTCTCGGGCGGGGGCGGGTCCAGCCGGCGCGTCGGGATGGCCAGGAGGAGGCCGAGCAGGGCGCCGAAGAAATGGTACTCGAAGGAGACCTTGGGATCGGATGGCAGGACACCCCAGATCATGCCGCCGTAGAGGAAGAATACTGCGAGCGACAGGGCGATTGCCCGGCGGTCCCATCTCAAGACGCCAATGGTAAGGATGAAGAACATGAGGCCGAAGATGAGCCCGCTGGCGCCGATGTGATAGCCGGCCCGGCCAAACACCCACACGCAAAGCCCCGAGCCCAGGTACACGACTGGCAAGACCCACCTCCCCGCCCGCGGGTAACCGTAGAGGAGCGCGGTGACGAGCACGAGCGCAGGAGCGGTATTCGCGAGCAGGTGCGTAAGCGATGCGTGGATCAAGGGTGCCAGCAAGATACCGGGGAGGCCCATCGGCCGCCTCGGGTAGACGCCATAGGTGCCGAGGTCCAGCCCGAAGGCAAGGTCCGCGAGCTGGATCGCCCACAAGACAGCGACGAAGGCCGCCCCGAGCACGAAGGCCCGCCGTAAGCGACGGATATCCCCTTCGGATTCGGCAAGGGATGTATTGATCACTGCCGCTCCGCTGCAGCCATGGCCTCGCCATCCTCTCACCTTCGTTACGCTGAAAGTCGCGCGTAGCGCGCTGCCTGTCGCCCTCGCCCACTGGGCTGACCATGTCCCACAAATATGACTGGACACAATGAGTTGAGCTTGCTAGGCTTGCCGCATGATCACCATCGGCAAGCGGACATTTTCGGACGAGATTCTCGCCCGGATTGGGAAGACGGTCGAGGCGGAACCGGACCTGTCGCGGCGCCAGCTCTCGCTGCGGGTATGCGAATGGATGGATTGGCGCAACAGCGCTGGGCGCCTGCAGGAGATGAGCTGCCGCAAGGCCCTGTTGCGGCTGCATGAGCGTGGGCTGATCCGGCTTGCACCGCTCACGAAGCGCTATCCGTTCCAGGCGGCCGCGGCGGTGAGTGAGCCGCCACCGATTGCCACGGTGGCCTGCTCGCTGGCGCAGCTGGGCGAGGTAGAGATCCTGCAAGTGGCCTGCCGCGCGCACTCGGCGCTGTGGCGCGCGCTCATGGATGCGCACCATTATCTGAAGAGCGGCCCGTTGTGCGGTGCGCAGCTGCGCTACCTGATCCGCAGCGAGCGCTACGGGTGGCTGGGTGGCTTGAGCTACAGTGCCTGTGCGCGGCGCGTGGAGGCGCGCGATCGCTGGATTGGCTGGCCGGAGGAGGCGCGCCGGCGCAACCAGCATTTGGTGGTGAATAACAGCCGCTTTTTGATCGCCCCGACGGTCAAGGTCAAGCATCTCGCCTCCCACGTCTTGGCCCGCTGTCAGGGGCAGCTCGTTGCCGACTGGGAGGCGGTCTACCACTATCGGCCGGTGTTGCTGGAGACCTACGTGGAGCGCGGGCGCTTTGCCGGCACCTGCTATCGCGCGGCCAACTGGCGGTCGATCGGTGTGACCGGCGGGCGCGGGCGGCAAGGCACGGGGGCCCGGATCAAGGACATCTACGTGATGGCGTTGGCCCCCGCATGGCAGGCCGCGTTGTGTCGCGGGGCCGAGGGGACGGTGCGCCTCCGCCCCGAGGCGCCGGTGCGGGCACCGCGGGACTGGATCGAGGCTGAGCTGGGAGGAGCCAGATTGGGCGATACGCGATTGACCGCGCGTTTGCTGCAGCTGAGCGGGATGTTTTATGCCAAGCCGACGGCCAATATTCCCGCAGCCTGTGGGTCGGGCAAGGCGACGAAGGCGGCCTATCGGTTTTTGGACAACGCGGCCGTCGATTGGCGCGCGATCCTGCGCGCACACTCCGAGGCCACGGAGGAACGCATCCGCGAGCACCGCCTGGTGCTGGTGGCGCAGGATACGACCACGCTCAACTACAGCACCCATCCGCAGACCCAGGGCCTGGGGCCGATCGGCACCGACAGCGAGAAGGTCCGCGGCTTGATGGTACACGACACCCTGGCGATGACCCCAAGGGGCACGCCTTTGGGGCTGCTCGATGTGCAATGCTGGGCGCGCGAGGGCATCGGCAGCCGCCAACAACGCCATGACAAGCCAATCGAGGATAAGGAGAGTTGGAAGTGGGTGGAGAGCTACCAAGCAGTCTCGGCGGTGCAGCAGCGTTGCCGCAACACCTGCCTGGTGGTGGTGGGCGATCGCGAAGCCGACATCCATGAGGTGTTCGCCGCGCACGCTCAAAGCGCTCAGGGTGCGCAGTTGTTGATCCGCGCCGAGCGTTCGCGCAATCGCAAAGTCATCGATGACAGCCACAGCTGCGAGCTCTTGTGGAGCACGCTGGAGCAGCAAGCGGTGATCGGCACCCGCGCCCTGTTGGTTCCGCCAAGCGAGCAGCGTGCCGCGCGGCAGGCGACACTGGCCGTTCGCACTGCCGCCGTTACCTTGCGCCCACCACAGAGGAAAAAGCACCTGCCAAGCGTGCGCGTGTGGGCCGTTCTCGCGCGCGAGATCGACCCGCCCGCACCGCTCGATGCCCTGGAATGGATGCTGCTGACCACGTGCGCGGTGCGCCATCGGGAAGACGCTTACGAGCGCCTCGAATGGTATGCCCGGCGCTGGGGCATCGAGGTCTATCATCGTATCCTCAAGAGTGGTTGTCGCGTGGAGGCACGCCAGCTCGAGCAGGCGCGCCGCCTGCAAAACTGCCTGGCGATCGACATGGTCGTCGCTTGGCGCATTCACTACCTCACGACGCTGGGCCGCGAGACCCCCGACGTCCCTTGCACCGTCTATTTCACCGCCTCGGAGTGGAAGGCGCTGACTACCTTCACCAGCCATACCAAGACCCCCCCGGCTACCCCCCCGAGCCTCAATGAGGCAGTGCGACTGCTCGGCAAGCTCGGCGGCCACTTGGGCCGCGCGCACGATGGCGAGCCAGGCAGCGAGGTCCTGTGGCGCGGCATGGCGCGTTTGGCGGATATCGAGATGGCCTACGACCTCTACCACTGAGCCCAAACCTCCCCGAGGATCGCGATGCAATCTCCCGTCATTGCCTTGTGCTCCTCAGACTTGTGGGTAAAGATCAGCCCACTGGGAGAG
The DNA here is from genome assembly GCA_037385305.1 of Chromatiaceae bacterium. Classification (GTDB taxonomy): domain Bacteria; phylum Pseudomonadota; class Gammaproteobacteria; order Chromatiales; family Chromatiaceae; genus JARRNE01. The sequence continues at coordinate 4,094 of JARRNE010000313.1, forward strand.
GGCCGGGGTGAGGGAAACGGTCATGGCGGCAGCGACTTACATTCTCCAAGGTGGCGCTGACGCCATGACCGTTAGGCTTTATGAGCAGCAGCCTGCGCATCAAATCCAACCCGACGCGGCAGGGCTCATCGTAAT
>JARRNE010000314.1:0-4223 GCA_037385305.1 Chromatiaceae bacterium
GATCGGCATTACGGCACTCGCGGCCCTCGCCTGGGTCACGAGCTACACCCGCAACCACGCCTACGTCCAGGAGGTGCAGCGGCAGGCCGCAGCCATTGCCACTCAGGTCAGCGCGATTCCGGCAAGAAAGCGTGATCCGATCGATATCCTACCGGTTCTGAATGCCCTGCGAGACATCCCCGGCGGCTATGCAGACCGGCGCAATGGCACCCCCTGGCTGATGGGGATGGGGCTCTATCAGGGCGACAAGCTGGGCTCGGCTGCCGTGACCGCCTACCGGCGGGCCCTCAAGAAGGCGCTGTTGCCTCGGATCATGCTGCGCATGGAGGATCAGATCCGGCAGGCCATGGGTCAGCCGGATTTTCTCTACGAGGCGTTGCGGGTCTATCTGATGCTCGACGAGCCCAAGCACTATGACCCGGACGCCGTGCGCACCTGGGTCAGCCTCGACTGGGAGCACAACCTCCCACGAGAGGTGTCGACGGAGCAACGCCAGCAGCTGCTCGACCACCTGGATGCCCTGCTCGAAGAGCCGCAGCTGACCCCGCTGCCCCTGGCGCTCGACGCGGACCTCGTCAGGCGCGCGCGGGAGGTGCTGTCAAGGGTTCCACTTGCCGACCGCATCTACGCCCAGCTCAAGCAGCACGGCGTGAGCAAGACCATCCCGGACTTTCGCATCACGGATGCGGCGGGGCCGGACGCGGCCTTCGTCTTCGTGCGCAAGAGCGGCCTTCCTCTCACCCAGGGTATCCCTGCCCTCTACACTTACGCCGGCTACAAAGATGCGTTCTCGAAACAGAGCTTCCGGCTTATCGGCAGCTTAGCGAAGGAGAGCTGGATCTTCGGAAGCCGGTCCCAGCTCGCCGCGGGGCCGCAGGGGATCAAGGCACTCTCCGACCGGGTCCGCTCTCTCTACTTTCACGACTACGTGGAGCAATGGCGGTCCTTTCTCAACGACATCGACATCGTCGCCTTCCGCGACCTCGGGCAGGCAGTGCAGGTGGTACGGGTGCTCTCCGACCCGCAGAGCTCACCCCTTCGCACGCTGCTGGAGGCAGCCGCGCGGGAGACCACTCTCGTCCGGCCGACGGCGCAGGACAATAGCCTCACCGCGAAGACCAGCCAGGCGCTCAACTCCTTCGGCCACCGCGTCCAGCGCTTCTTCGGCGACTCCGAGTCGGTTCTGCCGGCGGCACCCGGACCCGAAAGCCTGGTCGACCACGAATTCGCCAATCTGCACGCCTTCGTCGAGGCCAAGGAAGGACAGCCCGCCCCGATCGACCGGACCCTGGACAACCTCAATCAGCTCTATGTCTATTTGCGGTCTCTCGAGAGTGCCGCAGACAGCGGACGCAAGGCGCTGGACGCGGTGAAGGGGCAAGGCGCACAGATCAAGGGAATCGAGAACGCCGCGCAGGAAGTGCCCTTCCCGGCCAAGGCATGGCTCGGCACTCTCGCGCAGGACAGCGCCAACATCACCTTCGGCGGCGCCAGGGCGCAGCTCAACAACATTTGGACAGCAGACGTCCTGCCGTTCTGCCGGGAGGCCATCAGTGGCCGCTATCCCCTGCAGACAAACAGCCCCCGCGAGGCCACCCTCTATGATTTCGGCCGCCTCTTCGGTCCGGGGGGCCTGATCGACAGCTTCTTTCAGGACAATCTGAAGACCATTGTCAACACCACAGCCAAGAAGTGGCGCTGGCTTGGCGGGGGGCTGGGGATGCCCGAGAGCATCCTGGAGCAGTTTCAGCGCGCCGATGCCATCAAACAGGCTTTCTTTGCAGGAGGGACCAAGCTGCCTTCGGTGAGCTTTGAGCTTACCCCAACGACGATGGACGCCGGCGTCACCCAGTTCATCCTCGACCTGGAGGGCCAGATCGTGGACTACCGCCACGGGCCGCCCCGGATCAACCGGCTGCAGTGGCCCGCCCCCAACAGCACGGGACGGGTTAGACTGGTCTTCGTGGATACCCAGGGGGGGCGCCACAGCGTCCAGGAGGAAGGGCCCTGGGCCTGGTTCCGTATCCTGGACCGCGCGCGCTTTCAGGGCACCGCGCAGCCCGAGCTGTTCAATGTGACCTTTCAGGTGGCCGGGCTCAGTGCGAGCTTCCAGCTGCGGGCGGACAGCGTGCTGAACCCGTTTCGGCTGCCGGCCCTCGAGAGCTTCAGCTGTCCGGAACGGCTGTGAACGGCAAGACCGCCACGAGCCCGGGGATCTTCGGGAAGCTCCCGTCCCGGGGGGACTTCATCTCGCGACGGCTTCCGGCCACCTTCGTGGAGCCTTGGGATCAGTGGCTGCAAGGCGGAGTCGCCTGCAGCAGGGAGCAGCTCGCCGAGCAGTGGCTCGACATCTACATGACGAGCCCAATCTGGCGATTTGCCCTGTCTGCCGGGATCGCCGGGCAGGAGTGTTGGGCAGGGGTCGTGATCCCAAGCGTTGACCGGGTCGGGCGTTACTTCCCGCTGACCCTCGCTTCTGCTCTGCCCCCGCGGACCAACCTGTTCGAGGTGATGGGCGAAGCAGCAGATTGGTTCGCGACGGCCGAAACGCTGCTGCTCAGCTGCCTCGGCGAGGACTTCGATTTTGACGCCTTCGAGCATGGCCTTGCCGAAACAGGGGCGCTGCTCGCCCGCTGCTGCCGGGACCCTGCCCCCGGCCAGGTGCCGCCTGCACCGCCAAGCCCTCACAACGCCTGGCATCTCCCGCTCTCACAGCCGGGGGACTTGCAGGCCGCCATGCCGGACCTCCTGTCCCAGGCCGTCTCGACCGTCTTTTTCGCCTACAGCCTCTGGTGGACGTCCGGATCGGACCGAGTGAAGCCCTCCTTCCTCATCTGTCAGGGGCTTCCGCCGACGGAGGGCTTCTCCGCGCTGATGGACGGCAATTGGACACGCCGGGGGTGGCAGGAGCGATCGATCCTACTGTCCTCGACCCGCCCACCCATGCAAGGTCAAGCGATGCCGTGAGCGGCAACCTGTCACCCTTCAGATGGCGCTCAGCCGCTGCCACGGACGTGGGGAAGATTCGCTCGCTGAATGAGGACGCCTATCTCGACCGACCGGACGTCGGGCTCTGGGTCGTGGCCGACGGGATGGGGGGACACGATGCGGGGGATCTGGCGAGCCGCTCGATCGTGGAGTCACTGGCCGGGATGGGCCGCCAGACAAACCTGGGGAGCCAGGTCGAGGAGCTTCGGTACCGCCTCTTGAACGTGAACCGGGCGCTGAGGTTGGAGGCCAAGCGCCGGAGCGAGTCCGTCATCGGGAGCACGGTTGCTGCGCTCACGGCCGTTGGACGCCACGCAGTCGCTATGTGGGCTGGGGACAGCCGAGTCTACCTGTTCCGAGCGGGGACCCTACGCCCGTTGACCCATGACCACAGCCAGGTCGAAGAGCTCATCGCCGAGGGCAGCCTGACCCGCGAGCAAGCGGAGAATCATCGCGCAACCAATGTGATCACCCGCGCCGTAGGGGGGGATGACGACCTCAGGCTGGATGCGCAGATCCAGGAGATACTGGATCAGGACATCTGCCTTCTATGCACGGACGGGCTGACCAAGGAGGTCAAAGAGCAGGAGATCGTCGAGACCCTCGGGGACAGCGACCCCCGTTTAGCCCCTCAGGCCCTGGTGGATCTCGCCTGCCGCCGCGGCGGCAGGGACAACGTCACGGTCGTTACCGTGCAGTTCCACGGCGAGGCCTAGCACCCGCAAATTGCCTGTCAATGCGGCGAAGGCGCTGCAATGCCCTCGTTTCATTCCGCCTGCTCGGCGGTGCCTCGAAGAAATCGGTGCTCAGACGGCTTCCGGGCAAATCAGTACTTGGTGCCGGCCAATTGGGAAAGGGCCCAGTTGTCCGGCGCAGGCCCGATGGCTATCCTTTCCGAACAGCGGGCGCGTCTTGCCTTGGTTTACCGGTTCTCGCCGGCACCGGTAAAAAGGCGCGCGGGCGCACCTGGGCTAAGCTCCGGCCGCCAGCTGCAGAATCAACCGTCGGGATCGTCGAAAGCGCATGAGCTCTCAACGACCGCCAAGCCCACTGGGCGACCTGATATCCGACCCCGTCGTGGTTGACGACGGGACCCTCGCGCGGAGCGCAAGCCCCGTTCCCGGGCCCATCGGCCTGGACACCAAGAGCGGGACGCATGCAAAGACCGCTGGGCAAAGCCTCGGTGCCCAGGTAGTAAGCTACGCTCGCAGCCACATGGGCCAAAGGGTCGGGAG